>NZ_LIRE01000163.1 GCF_001402795.1 Pseudanabaena sp. 'Roaring Creek' | reverse complement strand
CGAAGATAGGAAACTATCTTGCCAGTTAGTACCACTACGGAGTGAGTAAAACCTGCGGAGGGAGGATAAGTCCAGATTAGAGATGGCTCTAACAAGGCTCTCCCAGTGAAAGAGGAAGCCCATACTCTATTTTTTTGTTTACAGAAAAAAATGAGTGTCGGGTATGTCACATCTCTTATCTCCGCAATCACAGGCATCCCAGAATATGTTGATGATCCTGATTATCAAACATGGTGGGAAATGCAAAGAGTCGTTGATGAATGCGACATCCAAGACCCTGAAGATGATATCGCAGACGAAGACGAAGAAGACAGCCAAACTAAAAAAGGATGGTTTAGTTTATGAGTAAACTGATTCTTGCTGCCATGGGTTTCATGATGGGATTGGGTTCCATTACTGGCTACTTCCTTGCCAAATGGGATATTCAAAGCAATGGATTTCCCGATCGCCAAAATGCGATCGCCGCGACTACAGCACCCGCTAAAGAAATAAGCCTTAAGCCCGCCCCAATTCCACCACGCGCTGACCTTGAGCTTAAATATGCACTCTGCACCAATTCAGCCCCAGACAAAAAAACGTTAAATCGTTTTTCGGACAAGCAGCTCAACGATTTAGTTTTTAAAGTTTGTTCAGAAAATAGTTAATCTCAGCGCCCTCTCCGTGAGGGCTTCTTATTATGTATACCTCAAACCAATTCCATACTAGTCAAGCAGTTCAAGTCACTGAGACTCAAAGAATTGTCCAAAAAGCTAGCACCTGCGTTTTTGTTGGCGCAATGAGCCTGTATGCTTCGACAGTTTTACCCAGTCATTGGGTACAAAAAATTACCACTATGTCCATTGCCAGCGGACTTGTATATGTATCGCTACGACTGGACAAACTAGGAAATCTAACCAAACCCTACGAAGCGATCGCCCATCAAACTAGCACTGCTTCATATCAGGCTTGGTTAAATCATGCGATGCAACCGCCTAAAAAAGAGGCACAAGTTACGCAGGAAATTATTAAACCTATTCCCACACACCCAATCCTTAAAGCCCTCTATGGCTTAAAGATTGAGTGTGATTTTGTCCAAGAACTGCGATCGCCTTCCTTCATCCGCACTCTAGTTAAGCCTACCAATTGCAAAGCCTCACAGGTGCTTAACACTGGGCAAGAGCTACAGCTAGAGTTAGGGCTAAACGCGCCGCCTGTGATGTCAATTAGCAATGGCGCGATCGCCATTGATACCCCAAGACCTGATCGGCAATCGGCAAAGTTTGCCGATTATTGGCAACCTTCACCAAAGTTTGAGGCGGCGATCGGTGTGGATATCAATAACAAGCTAATATCGATTGACCTTTCACAGCCCGAAAGCTGCCATATTTTGGGCGCAGGAACCACAGGATCGGGCAAGTCTGTTTTCTTACAAAGCCTATTGCTGTCTTTACTACTACAGCGATCGATCGCAGATTTACGGTTACTAATTTGTGATGCTAAAAGGGTATCTTTCCAGAAATTTAAAGATTGCGCTCACCTAATCGCGCCAATCATGTCGCAACCAGACGAAGCGATCGACTGGTTGGAACAGATGGTCAACGAAATGGAGAAGCGTTACTCCATGTTTGAGCGCTTAGGTGTAGAAAATATTGAGAGCTTTAATCAGCGTTCCTCTGAAAAATTGCCCCGCATCCTATTTTTATTCGATGAGTTTGGCGATCTATGGGATTCCTGCACCAAGGCACAAGTCGAAAAACTGGAAAACCTAATCATCAGACTCGGACAAAAAGCGCGAGCCGCTGGTATTCACTTGGTTGTATTTACCCAACGTCCCAAGAAAGTTGTCTCACCACGATTACGATCAAACTGTCCCGCTAGGGTACTGCTTACGGTTGCTGACAGTGCCGATAGTGAAGCAATACTTGGTAATAAAAATTTTGACGGCTCACAATTGCTCGGACGTGGTGACCTGTTTTTTAATGGCGATCGCTTACAGTCTTTATTAGCTGATGAGTCAGACTTTGCCAAATTGCTGATGGGTAATAATTTTGCAAATACCCATCAAAACACGGCAAATATTGCCGATCCAAATCAGCAATCAGCACCGTCAGCATTTGCTGATACTACATCAGCACCATCAGCACAAAATCAGCAATCAGCAAATCTATCAGCACCATTACAAATGATTGTGGACTACGCCGATCGCAAAGCTGATTGGATATCAGCAAGGATGGTTCAGAGTGGAATTGCCATTTTTAAATCAACAAAAGCAGACGAGATTAGGGAATATTTCCAATATCTAACCAGCCTTGGCTATGGCATTACTCGCGGCGCAGACGATGCGTTAGAGTTTTTTTCAAAGTAGTAATCAAAAAGCGATCGCTAAATTAGCGATCACTTTTTAGTTTTGGAGGACTTGCAATAGGCGATCAACGATCATCAAATATCTTCTACGGTTCCTGCTGGCAAACTACAGGCTTGAATAATAGTCGCAGTTACCGTATTAGCTCCAAAATCTCCTAAAAAACCTATGTCACTGCCATAAACCTTGAAAAGGCGCACAGTTGATCCGCATTGAAAATCGGTTTCGTTTGTCGCCACAACACTAGGCACGGTAGCTGATGTTGCAGGAAAATAAGCAGTAAATCGTTTATTTTGGCACTGATAAAAAGAAAATCTGGCGATTGCAACTACTTTTACAAAATAAGGTAAAGGCGGATTAGAGCTTGCTGAAGAAATGACTGGATTAATCCCTAGTACTTGTAGCAATCGATTTGTAGTGGAATGCTCTATACAACAAAATCCATCAGGATCGCTTGCACAATTGACTTGGCAAGAATCATAGGAACATCCGCAGGCGGTTCCAAACTGATCGCGAATTTTACCCATCCTTATCCCTTTTTCAAAACCTCAAGTACGAGTTTTTCGAGATGCTCAAACGATTTTTGCATAGACTCAAATCTCACATTAGATACCTCTTTTGCTGATTCATTGCTATTGGTAACTTGAGCGCTGACACGGTTTAACTTTTGCTCGACTGCCTCAAGATTGGCTAAGGAAACCTCATGAATTGAATTTAGCTTAGAATTTTGCTCGGCTTGAACCACTTCTATATGGTCAATGCGTTCATCAACACGATCGAGCTTGGCATGGATGCGATCGCTTTCAACCTTGGTAAAAGCCTTTCTAATCAAATTGAATATCTTGTCTATCATTGCCTTGCCTGCGCTTTATATGGATTTTCTCATCGGACAACTCAGCGATCGCATCACGGAAGCACATCACCGCACTCGGTACAGTTTTATAGATTTTTTCATCCACTTGCAGCGCTTCAATATTGAGATTTTCGGCAAAGATTAGGCGATCGTAATCAACACCAAAATACTTATCTTGATTCCCACAATAAAGTCCCCATCGTCTTAGTCCCCGTGGTCTCGCTTGCCAATGTAGTAAGCAAAAATCGCCTGTCAATTTAAAATAATCAACCAGAAATTTAAAATCAAGTCTCAATGCGCTCTCTTGGCAATTCCACGAACTCACAAAAATTGATGGGGCTATTTTTTCAATCGTTTGGACTTGCATTTATATCAATACAGGAACGACTCTGTTATAAACCGATAAGTAAGTGGGCAAAACTAACCATGGTACAGGAGTAAAAATCAGCCATGATCTTTGAGGGTCAATTGCTAATTCCTGTTTCTCAAAGCCAACAGAAAAAGTATTACCAAGTTTGACAAAGCCAACAGCAGGAACTAACGCGGTTTGTGAGATAGTTCCTGCTGCATTCCAAGTTGATTTACGGCGATCGCATCTCACCTCAAAAATGATTGGGCTTTGCTCAAAAATAATTGGCAACTTTACAGGATTAGCACCCCTCAAATCGAAACGATACTCAGCCCTGTAAAGCAACATATTTAACGGAGGAAGCTTGCAGTACGAACCTTGGAGCCATTGACATTTTTACCCTTCACGCCTTTAAGCACAGATGCCGCCTTATCAGGAGCAAAGTATAAAACTACGGACTTTCCATTTTCTAGGTTTGCACGAAGCTTAGGCAAAACACCACTAGCACCCTTTGCAGGGTTGACCCCTTCACTAGCACTTTTGACCTTTTTTAAGCCAAGCGCACTAGCAACCGACTTATAGCGGTTTTCTTGAGAATAAAATCCAACCTTGACAGATCCAGCACCTGAACCTTCATAAATTACACGAGCACCCATTACTTCTTTACTCCAAAGAATAGTTAATCAAAATAGTTGAGATAGAAACAGGTGAAGCGAATACTTCACTTGTTAAAAATTAAACGTAGCTAAGAGCCGTTAATGTGACTTCACCAGTAGTGCCAAAGCTAGCGGTAAAAGGAATTTCGGCTGTAATTGTGGCTACACCAGTTTCATTGTCGTAAGCAAGCTGGATGTTGTTTGGTTGATCAGCTTCAGGTGTGATCGTTTTCTCAGCCGCAGATAACTTTTGAGCAATCTCTAAAACGAGAGACGGATAATCCGTAGATTTGGATTCTCCAGTTCCAGGCACAAAAGTACTGTATGGAGCACCGAGATAGTCTTTCGCATCAATCACCCATCTACCAGTAGTATCAAGGCTGTTTAGAGTAGCTAGAGATGCGGAAATGGCGAAAGTTTTGCTGTCGAATGAAGCGCTCATTGACACATTATTCTTAACCCTTGTAGGGTTTGCGGCGTTGTAACTGACTTCAGCTTCATTTAGTTTGCGGATTGACTCCACAAATGCCGAAACAAGATTGGTAGAGTCCAGATCAGAGCCTGTATTTGAATATGCAGTTCCCATAAAATCCTACTGATTTCAATAATATGCAAATAAATTACAGCCTAAAACCTTTATATAGCAATGGTTTGACGATAGTTGTTCTCTTGGAGATTAACCCCCAAGAGATTACACATAGTCCAATGGTGTAATTTTTATTTGACCTTGATTATTAGTTGACGAGGAAAAGGGGATAGTAGCTGATACAAATACTTTCATCTCTTCTATATCTATTCGTGTTTCTATATTCTTAGGGTTTTTAATATAAAATCCCTCATCAGTTGGAGCCTCTTCAAATATTGGAGATGCGGGGTTTTGTTCTGTAAAGTCTCCTAAGTCAATAATTGGGCTAAAAGATGTTGCAACTGTTTCAACAGATTCCCAATCGATTTCATCGGTATATTCAATTCGATAGAAATCATCAATAGGAAAATTGAAGTAATCGGGAGGATAGTAATAGTCGGGGGTGTCGATATAATTTCCATCTTCTATAATCTGCTCTCCTACCTCAAGCACAAAGGCAATCTGAGCAAATAATTGTCCTATATTTTCTGGATCTCCATAAACTACCTCTGCATCATCAGTGTAGATATCTTCTATCTCTAATTCAGGAGCATTGGTATCTACATTAGGAACAATAGTTAATGGTAATTCAGCATAAATAGAATATATACTTTGATTGAAATCAGCTTCAATAGATATTGTCTTTATTGGCTTGCTAGGTATTCGTAAATTACGGATAGATTGTATTTCTAGAAGCCGAAAAGCAGATTCTATAAAAGCTGTAGATTTCGTATTTGCAAGCAAATCTATCATTTTTTTTCTAATTTCTTAGGTTTAAAAACATACCATCTCCCCCCTCTTTTAATTGCTTCAATCTTTTGTCCATAAATTTGATATAAAACTGCTCTTGTCGAATAATTAAAAAGCTTTGCGTATTCAGCCACAGGTATATACCTTGACATATCATAGCGAGGCTTATGTGATGTAGCTCTACAGTTTCTAAGTCTATTATTCATATAAATCTATTGACCAGTCTGGTTTAAGGTCTAATTGCCCCTTTGAATAAAACTCTGCTCGCACTGCACGGGTAGTCACTTTTTTTAGTTCGTCAGGACGCTCAGCAAGCTTAGGATTTTTTACCCCTTTTAAGAATTTCCCATCTACAAAGGTTTTATAAGCGTTGATAACTCGCTTAGCCTCAGTGTTAGTAGCACAGTTGACTATGATTTTCGAGTTGTCATTAAGCGTTAGAGTTGCTTGGATGCCGCCTTTTTTAATGTCTGGAAATTTAGGTTTGTAGTTTTTGGGTTTGCTGTAATGGGGAATATGTTGTGTGTGATAGTAAGTGCCGAATTTGCGCCCATCCCATTCTCGATAAAGGATGGCTAATTGAGGGCGATCGCTATTTAACCTTGTCTGCCACCAATCGGGAAAGATAACAGCACCTCCAGACATACAGCCTTTCAGGGCAAGCTGGGCAGATGCGGCTAGAGCATCTTTTTGAGACTGGCTAACACTTCCCACTCTGACTTCTAGGGTCATCGTTTTTTGGGTTGCTTCACCGTCTTTACACTCTACATAGGGGATATCCAATTTTTCATACCTCAATTCTTCATCGGTTGGGCATTTGCAATCATTCGGTTTGCGTTTAGGCTGAGTTTTTGGCTCTGTACTTGGCTTTGGTGTGGTTCTAGTTGTCGTTTTAGTGGTTGTGGTCTTACCCGTTTTATTGGTAGTAGTGGTGGTGGTTTTAGTTGAAGGATTTAAGGATGGGTTTGGAGGTGTGGTGGTGGTGATGTTTATAGGCGGTGCTGTTGGGGTTTTAGCAGGTGCGATCGTTGGTGGTGAGCTTGGCTTAGGTGATGGATTTTTGGTAGGGGTCGTTGTAGGAGTCTGAGCAGGTGTAACTGTTGGTGGTGAGCTTGGTGTGGGATTAGGTGTTTTTGTTGGAGTACTTGGGGTTTGAGCAGGTGTAACCGTTGGGGGCGATGACGGTGTGGGATTAGGTGTTTTTGTTGGAGTAGTTGATGGTGGAGTTACAGGGCTAGGCGAAGTCGGAGTTGTCGGCTTTGGCGATGGTGGAATTGCGGGTGGAGATACTGGATTTTGTGCGGGCGCGGGAGTGGGTACGGTCGCTGGTCTAGGAGAAGGGGCGATCGCGGGTGGTGATTGTGGTCTTGTTGATGGCTGTGGGCTTTTTGGTGTAACAGGCTGTGGTGATGGCGCGGGTCTGTTTGGTGTAGTTGATGGATTGATTGTTGGTTGTGGTGATGGTGATGCAGGTTTTGCAGGCGGATTAACAATTGGTGGAGAAGTAGGTTTGATCGATGGAATTACTATAGGTGCAGATGGCTTTGGAGAGGGTGGGGTTACTGGTTTTGATGGGGTAGGTATCGTTGGAGTGTCGGGTTTAGGCGCGGGGGGTGTGGTAGGCGTAGTTGGTTTAGGCGCGGGGGTGATGGGTGATGGTGATTTCGGATAGACAAACGGAATTTTCCCAGGCGAGATCGGCTCTGGGATTGGTTGAATAATTGGGGGTGATGTTGGCTGTCGTGAAGGCTGAGATGGTGGAGACTTTGGAGTTTCTGAAGGTGTCGTTTGAGGGGGGGATGTTGGGGTTGTTGAAGGCGTTTTGGGTCTCTTAAAGGGGACGATATTATTTCCGCCATCTTCATCGGGTGTCTGCCTGCGGACTGGTTTTGTGGCGGGTTGGGTTTGTGGCAATGTCTCAACCTCATTAGGCAAAGGTTTTGTAACTGGACGAGTTCTTACAGGCGCGGCGACAGTTGCTGTAGCCCGACCTGATGGTGATTCACGTAATGTTATGCCTGACGAGCTGGCAGCTCGCGATGTAGTTCTAGCCCTATCAAAAGAAACAGCATTATTTTTAGCCTGTGGCAATCTACGAGCCGAGGGCAAAGGCGGATCGCGCCTAGGAAATGGCGGTTTACGAGTTGTTGAAGGATATGGCTTTTTTGGTTGTGGAGATGGAGTTTTAGGTTTAGGGGGTGGACTCTTTGGCGACTGTGGACGAATGCTGCTAGGGGATCTTCCTCCATAAGCAGAGACTATTGCTTCAAAAATGTCTCTTACATAAGGGCGTGCAATTTTCCACCAATCAGGGGATTTATCAGCGATGATTGATGCCATTCCTGCGACATCTGCTAATTTCTTTTCCAAGCCGCTACAATCGGTCATCCTCGCACTCCTCTAGCTGTATCTGAATACCGTCTAGCAGCCGTTTCGTAAGCTGATTTTGCCGATAGATAGTCAGCGTAAGCGCCATAATTAGAAGTTTGATTGGCGAATTGATCGGGATTAGTCCCGCCTCTAAGAGATGCGTAGTAAGCAATCTCCTCTGCCTGAAGGCGCAACAAAGCGGCTTTTTGGCTGTTTAGCTTTGCCTCTAGCTCTTCACATGTCATCCTCTTACCCCTCTAGTGTATCCACCATTGTTTTTAATCCTTTGTTTGATTAGCTCATCAGTAGCTTTGTTTAGTCTCTCTGCTTCCCTCCAGTACCAGTCAGCTTGTTTTCTGAGTGAGTCCATATATCTAGGGTTTTGTTTATAGTCGTATTCGGCGATCGCTTGGTCGATCGCCGCCAACAATGCCTGTAGAGATTTGCAATCACTCATTAGATATCATCAGGATCGGGTGTGTTTGACCCAAGATCGGGCGCATAAATATCTACCGCATAGCTAAATTGCCGCTTACGGGTAGTGGTAGAGCCTACAATGCGATCGGCAAGCGTGACGAATGCCAAGGTGACGACACAGTTGATGCTTTGATCGGATAGGTTGGCACTAATTTGGAAAAATTCATAGGCTTTGTTCATCATGTTGGTCAACCACTTTTGCGGATTGGTTGCACCCGCTGTTGCACTTCCCCATGTTGCAAAGTCGGATGCACGAATCACCAAAACAGGATCACTAGCACTTGCAGTGATTGATGTGGTCGAAGTTAAAACACTGGCATTATCACCAAAAAAGTTAGCGATCGTTGGACTTGGCATAATTTCATCTAGAAAGTTTCACCTATTGTAAATCAACATCGTGAAAGGTAATCTAGGACTGGATTTAAGGCATATTTTAAGCCAATTTTTTAAGCGAATTTTCAAAGCCTTGATACATAAGAGTTTTATATTAATAGTTACAGGACTTAAAATCCGTTGACCGTAAGGTCGTAAGGGTTCAAGTCCCTTCACCCCCATTTCAGTTTAACAAGGGAGGAGTGCTTTGCACTCCTCCCTTGTTTTTGTGATATCGCTACAATAGCGAAGTAACTAGTCATAATTTGAGTAAATCTATGTCGATTCAAGTTTATGGTATTCCTAATTGTGGTACATGCAAAAAAGCGATCGCTTGGTTAGAAAGTCTAGGTATTGCCTATGCATTTATCAATACCAAAGACTATCCTCCCACTCGTGCGACGATCGCTGAATGGGTAAATGCCTTAGGTGAAAGATCGATGCGAAACACTTCAGGACAATCCTATCGATCGCTTGGTGCTGAAAAAGAGACCTGGTCGCATATTCAATGGATTGAAGCCTATGCCAAAGATTCGATGTTGTTGAAGCGTCCTTTATTTGTGAAAGATGGCAAAGCGATCGCGATCGGCTTTAGAAATCCTGAGGAAATCAAACAGAAATTAGTCTAAGTAACAGAGAGGACTTTTCCGATCCCATTCCTCTCTCATTCCTCAGAGTGATAGAAATCCTGAGACAACTTAAAGTATATTGATGATGTAGTTAACTGGCTAATTTACAGACTATAAAAATAAGCTATAAAAATAGACTACAAAATTTATCCAGATCACTTGAGGTTAATTTCCTATGAGTCAAAGATTAAAGCGATGGGAATCCCCGCGCAAAGAAGGTAGAAATGATAAAGGCAAAGGCGGCTCCGCTCGTCAACGCCAAAAACAAAAACAATTCCGAATGCTACGTAAAAAATTAAAGGAAGGAATCAATCAGCAAACAAAAAGAGATGGCGCTAGCGCCATCTCTTTTTGTTTGCAACTCCAAAAGCTAGTGCAAAGTACTAACTTTTAACTTTTTTAATGCGTAACAACAGGAACTTGTTGAGCAAAGTTAGCATCGCCAACCTCATGAAAATCAGTCTCACCAAAAATTGCCGTTTCAAACTTGTAATGCTTGAATTCTAGAATATTGCCAGAATTATCTGCCAAGAAAAAAGTTCGATGCTCTAAAGGAGTATCCACAAAGCGAACTTTTGGTTTCTGATAAAACTTCAGACGCTTATCATGGACTTTTTCTAACAAAGCCATCCAATTATTTTCCGAATAAAACACTAATCCGAAATGGCGCGGATAAATACCACGCTGAGACTCAAGGTTCTCATGAGTAACATGGGCAACCAGCTGGTGACCGTACAAACTCATGATCAGCGAGTCACTTGACTCGCGTCCTGCCAGACAACCCAACCCATCAATATAAAAAGCTTTAGTGCTTGGAATATCTTTGACTGGAAATGCGAGATGAAAGAGGATCTTGGTCATGTTGCCGTATTTTCTAGCATAAGTTTGGTGCGCTTGAGCTTATCAGGAACTGCAATGGGATATTTTCCTGTAAAACAAGCCGTGCAAAAATGCGTGGTATCAATTTGTGTCGCTTTTAACATTGCGTCATGACTGAGATACGCAAGCGTATCTACCTCAATCTGTTTGGCGATCGCCTCAACAGAGTTATGCGAAGCGATCAAATGGTCTTGCGAGTCCGTATCAATACCATAAAAGCAAGGATGAGTAACGGGAGGAGAAGAAATACGCATATGTACTTCAGTCGCCCCAGCCTCACGTAATGCTCTTACTATTTTACGACTCGTCGTTCCTCTTACGATCGAATCATCGATCACAATTACCCGTTTATCCTTCAAAACATCCTTCAGGGTGTTCAGCTTCATTCTGATGCCAGATTCGCGCATCGCCTGAGTTGGTTGAATAAACGTACGCCCCACATATCGATTTTTAATCAAACCTTCTGCGTAAGGAATTCCTGACTCACGGGAAAAGCCGATCGCCGCAGGAATTCCAGAATCAGGTACGCCAATAACTATATCAGCATCAACAAAATTCTCTTTAGCCAGTTGAGCGCCAATTCTCATTCTGTAAGTGTAGAGACTTTCATCATGCATAACGCTATCGGGTCGTGCAAAATAAATCATTTCAAAAACACAGAGTTTTGGTTTTGATTCTTCCCATTGTAGAGATTGGATCCCATTTTCCATCGTGATGATGACTAATTCTCCAGGGAGAACCTCACGCACATACTCCGCGCCGATAATATCTAGCCCACAGGTCTCTGAAGATAACACATAGGAACCCTCAGATGTCTTGCCAATCACGAGGGGGCGAATCCCATAGGCATCGCGAGCACCTGCGATCGCATTTGGCATAGCCATCACCAAACTAAATGCACCGTGACAGCGATGTAATGCGGTTTCGATCGCTGCTTGCCAAGTCTTACCATCTGCGATCGCCTCGGAAACCGCAAAAGCAATTCCTTCTGAGTCCGTAGTGGATGCAAGGTCATGACCTTGTGCCGATAGCTCGCCACGCAACTCAGTAGCATTTACCAAGTTGCCATTGTGCGCCAATGCAAAATCTCCCAATCGAGTATTCACAATAATCGGCTGAGCATTACAGACCTTACTGGAGCCAGTAGTTGAATAGCGGTTATGACCAATTGCCAAAGCTCCTTTCATCTCTGACAAGATTGATTCATTAAAAATCTGAGCAACAAGCCCCATTGCTTTATGGGTATGGGTATTGCCAAGAGCGTCATATACAGTGATACCTGCGGACTCTTGACCACGATGTTGCAATGCATATAGTCCAAAGTATACGAGCTTAGCAACATCCCCCTGCGATGCTAATACTCCAAAAACGCCGCAAGCCTCTTGGGGCTTGTCAGTTTCAATATCATCATCACTATCAGCCTCTAGCTCATCAGCATCAAGATCTCTAGGATTTACAAGGTCTTTAGGCATCTCATCAACAAAAACAGAGTGGTCAGAATAGTCTGGCAACATAGCAGTTATACGCAATACATTTAGGTTGGGTAGAAGAGAAAAGCCCACCACTAGATCGTACCAGTGTTAAGCATTTCTTAACCAATATCAACCCAGAAAAGCGGGTGAGATAATTTCAATATCTTTTTGCTCTTTAATGGCAAGCAAAATTATTAAAATTTAATATAACTCATTTGGTCTTCTTATAGGTTTGTGGACAGTCTGCCCTGTAAACTTAATTACGAGGTTGTGTAGTACGGCACAACTAGACTTAATTTTGTTTTCTGATTCTAGAAAATTTCTAGAACATAACAAAAGCTTAATAGTTGCAAAATTTAGATAAATTAAGGATTCCTACGCATGGATAATACAATCAGCCTTGAGATTATTGAGGTCGTCGAACAAGCGGCGATCGCATCTTCTCGGTGGATGGGCTTGGGCAAAAAAGACGAAGCCGATGAAGCAGCCGTTGAAGCAATGCGCGAACGCATGAATAAAATTCACATGCGCGGACGTATCGTTATCGGCGAAGGCGAACGTGACGAAGCACCCATGCTCTATATCGGTGAAGAAGTTGGTATTTGTACACAGCCAAATGCAGCCGAATTCTGCACCCTTGAGGAATTACAAGAAATTGACATTGCTGTCGATCCTTGCGAAGGGACAAACCTCGTTGCCTATGGTCAAAACGGCTCGATGGCTGTTTTAGCGATATCTGAGCGTGGAGGCTTGTTCCAAGCGCCCGACTTTTATATGGACAAACTAGCTGCGCCTCCTGCGGCAAAGGGTCACGTAGATATCCGCAAAACACCTACCGAAAATCTGAAAATCCTTTCAGAATGTCTTAATCGTTCGATCGAAGAATTAGTCGTTGTGGTGATGGATCGCCCTCGTCATAAAGGTTTGATTTCGGAAATCCGTGCCGCTGGCGCTCGTGTTCGTTTGATCAGCGATGGGGATGTATCTGCGGCAATTTGCTGCGGTTTTGCTGGCACAAATATTCACGCCTTGATGGGCATCGGTGCGGCTCCTGAGGGTGTCATCTCTGCTGCGGCAATGCGTTGCTTGGGCGGACATTTCCAAGGTCGTCTCGTTTACGATCCAGCCGAAGTTAATACTCCTGAAAGCGCCAAGTGGACTCGTGAAGGTAACTTGGCTCGTCTTAAGGAAATGGGTATCGAAGATGGCGATAAGGTCTATGATGCTCACGAACTGGCCTGTGGTAAAGATGTATTATTTGCTGGCTGTGGTATTACTCCAGGCACTTTGATGGAAGGTGTCCGTTTCTTTGGTGGCGGTTGCCGTACTCAGTCTTTGGTCATCTCTACCCAATCGAGGACTGCTCGTTTTGTTGACACCATTCACTTGACTGGTGAAAGCCCCAAAACTATTAACTTACGTTAGTCAAGGGGATGTCTTTACAGACAAGTTTGCTCGGATAAACGAAAGATTGAATATAAGGGCAATTATGTATACAAGGGGCTTAAGCCCCTTGTTTTTTCTGGGTTTTTTCTGGTTAGAATCTATCCATACGTTAAGTATTTTGAAGCAGTAATAAGTACCTACTACAGTGGTAGCTATCTCCTGATAAGCTCTTCCCATAAGATAATTATTTCTAGTCCTAAATTAAGAAACGCATTTACGATATGAATATTGCAGTTGTTGGCTTGAGTCATAAAACGGCGACTGTGGAAGTAAGGGAAAAGTTGAGCATTCCCGAAGATCGCATGGAAGCAGCGATCGCTCAACTGATGAGCTATCCGAATATTGAAGAAGCTGCAATTTTGAGTACCTGTAACCGCTTAGAGTTATATGTGGTTACTAGTGAAGCCGAAGGTGGCATTCGCGAAATCATGCAGTTTCTGGCGGAATTTAGCCAGTTACCTCTACAGTTCCTCCGTCGCTATCTGTTTATTCTGCTCCGTCAAGATGCGGTAACTCATCTGATGCGGGTCGCTTCGGGCTTAGACAGTCTCGTGCTTGGTGAAGGACAAATTCTCGCTCAGGTGAAAAACACTCATCGGCTCGCTCAACAGCATAACGGCGCGGGTCGCATTCTCAATCAACTTTTTAAACAGGCTTTGTCAGCTGGTAAAAGAGTTCGTACTGAGACGGAAATTGGTACGGGTGCAGTATCAATTAGTTCGGCGGCTGTGGAGTTAGCTCAGATTAAGCTACAAAATTTGTCAGATAAACACACCACGATTATTGGTGCTGGCAAGATGTCACGCCTATTGGTCAAACATTTGATCTCAAAGGGCGCACAAAAAATTGCCATTGTCAATCGATCGCGCGATCGTGCGGCGGCGATGCTCAAGGAATTTGAAGCCAGTGAGGCTCAGTTTGACATTCGTCCCCTCGATCAGATGTTGGACTGTGTCGCGATTTCCGATCTGGTATTTACCAGCACAGCATCGACAGAAGTAATTCTCAGCCGCAAAAATCTGGAAGCGATCGCGGTCAATCATACAGGTTTGACCCTCGTAGATATTTCTGTGCCTCGTAATATTAGTTCTGATGTCAATGAGCTGCCCAATACTAGGGCTTATAACGTTGACGATCTCCAAGCGGTAGTTGCCGAAAATCAAGAGAGTCGTCGGCAGATGGCAATGCAAGCGGAAATCTTATTAGAAGGTTGTGTTGCTGAGTTTGATACATGGTGGCGATCGCTTGAAACTGTTCCGACGATCAGCAAACTGCGCCAAAAAATGGAAATCATTCGCGAACAAGAGATGGAAAAAGCTCTGTCTCGTCTTGGCAATGACTTTGCTGATAAGCATCAAGATGTAATCGAGAGCATGACTCGCGGCATTATCAATAAAATTTTGCACGATCCGATGGTTCAGTTACGCGCTCAGCAGGACATTGAGACGCGCCGTCGGGCAATGCAAATGTTACAGGTACTATTCGATCTAGATTCACCATCTAGTCAATTGAAAGAAGGTTAAAAATACAAAACAATAAAAAAGTCGCCATCTGGTGACTTTTTTATTGTTTTTTATAAAGCCCAAAGATGGCGGCGCTTCCGCCGCCATCTTTGGGCTTTATGTCCTAGTAAACTTGGTGATAGCTATAGAAGGAGAGACGTTTTAGAAATTGGGAGAGCGATTAATTAAAACCCAATAAAATCCTAACTGTTCGACGGATTTATAAAATTGTTCGCAATCGACGGGTTTAACGATATAACTATTGACTCCTAATTTATAGCTTTCGATGACATCGCTCTCATGGGAAGAAGAAGTTAATACTACAATCGGAATCGTTCGCGTACGCGGATCCGATTTAATCTGTTGCAAAACCTCTAATCCACTAACTTTGGGTAACTTGAGATCTAACAAAATCATTTTCGGATGATCATTTATCTGGCGAGAGGTATACTTACCGCGACAAAAGACAAAATCCAGTGCTTCCGCACCATCCTGTAGGAGTTTAATTTGATTGCTGATTCTGCCACGACGTAAAGCACGGATTGCTAATTCTGCGTCAGCAGAATTGTCTTCAACCAGCAAAATGAAAACACTTTGATCGGTATATTGATCGGGAAGTAGGTCTATCATTGATTGATATATCGATCGGGGATCGTGAAATAAAAAGAAGCACCTTTCGCGATCGCTGCCTCTGCCCAAATACTACCACCATGTCTTTGAATAATTCTCTGGGCGATCGCCAGTCCAATACCCGTACCCTCAAAATCCTGTTCGAGATGCATCCTCTGAAATACACCAAATAGCTTATCGGCATATTGCATATCAAACCCAGCACCATTATCGCGAATGAAATATACAACGCAATCGGTACCAACTTGATAGCCAATTTCGATCCGAGCCCTCTCCGTTTTGCCCGTGTATTTGATAGCATTGGAAATCAAATTAGTCCATACTTGCGTTAACAATGAGAAATCAGCCTCGCAGTCGGGCAGATCGGCTATGACTAATTCAATGGAGCGTTCTTGAATTATTGCCTCAAAATCAGCTAATACTTTTTTAATCAGACTGTTAACGGCGATCGCGCGGCGGGAGAGAGTTTTTCGGCTCAGTCGCGATAGATTTAATAGATCGTCAATTAATTCACCCATGCGTTTGGCGTTGTCGCGCACAATGTTTAGGTAGCGATTACCCTCACTACCTAAGACGTTTTGGTAGTCTTCTTGTAAAATTCGCGAAAAACCATCGATCGCTCTCAGTGGGGCGCGGAGATCGTGGGAAACGGAATAACAAAAAGATTCTAATTCCTTATTTGCCGCCTCTAGTTGGACTGTTCGTTGTTTCACCCGCGCTTCAAGGGATTGGTTAAGTTGAAATAGAGACTCATTAACTGCCTTACGCTCTAACTCGGCAGTTGCTCTGGTTGCAAAAACTTTGAGAATATTCTTAATTTGGTCTGGATCTGGTAGCGGTTTCGTATCGAGAATACAAAGATTGCCAATCGCGTTTCCATGGGAGTCTTCCAGTGAAATGCCCATATAACTATCGGCTTGCATGGCAACCAGATCCCTATCTTCAGGAAAAAATTGCTGTACCGAGCCATTACAGAAGAACTCACCATTTTTTAATGTCAACTCACAGGGAGTATTTAAAGAAAAATAAGTCATTGGTGCCAAGAAATCACCGTCATACCAAAAAGCCAATGTCCGAAATCGACAATCATCTACCAACTCTGATACTGAAGCATACTTCACATTTAATGCCTCTGCCATATGCTTCACGAGAGCGGGAAAGAAGTCTTCACCTGTAACCGCAGCCGTTGCTTCCGTAATATCGCGCAGGATCGTTGAAACTTGCAAGATCGCGGTTAGGCGATCGCGTTCCTCTTTAGCGAGTTGGCGATCGGCAATCTCCGCTTGTAAAGCCCTATTGATCTCTGACTGCCGCTGAATCAATCGAGACTTTACCAGTGAGATAGCCGCTTGAGATGAGAGGAAATCCAGCATTTCAACCCGTTGCGGAGGGAATGCATTGGCGATATGATTATTTTCTAAAACTATAATGGCGGTGATATTGCCCTGATTTAAAAGAGGCATACATATCAAGGATTTTGACTCGCATTGCTTCATCCATTTCTTAATCCAAGGATCGTCCAGAAAACTTTCCGCTTGGATAGCATTATTCAAGACGACAGTTTCTTGAGTGCGAACTACATAATTAACTACAGAAATAGGGACATAGGCGCGATTTTCGACGATCGCATCCATTGGCATAGATTGCACCAAAACCCCTTCTATAGTCTTGATTGCTTCAATCTGCCATTGAGCATCCAAAGAATTATCTATATTTGATAATAATAAATATCCTGTTTGCGCCCCCGCAATCTCAACCCAAATATCCATCAGCTTGACAAGGAGAGGATGAAGATCTATTTCGCTAGCGATCGCTTGAGAAGCTCGTAATAAATTCTCTAGATCTAGGACTGCAATATTACTCAAATTAGAGATTAAACCTTGTAAACTTGGTTCGACGGTTCGATCGATTGAGAAATCTCTTGAATTTTCCGCAATGTCCTGTTTCGCTAGCATAATCATTCACATTAATTATTTCACGAGATACTCAACTAGATTTCCCAAAACACAGTAAGTAAAGATTTTCCTCCGTTATACCAATTCACGAAAGTGTGACAACACTTTCGTGAATTAAGCACTAATCCCAGTAAGGCTTTGAGATTCCCAAAATGGCAACGCCATTTTGGGAATTGGTATTACTCATAGGGATTGATTGCGTACGCTTTTGGATTGTAAGATTATTTATTCATGCTTACTTATTAAAATATTCTTAAAAGTTAAAATAATATTAAACCAATAAAAAGGCGATCGCTCAGCGATCGCCTTTTTGCTTCTTACCCAAAAATCTCCGCAGGATCGGCAGATTGAACTTTGCGTAGCGATATTGCGCCAGAAATCACACACATCACTATGGTCAATATCATCACGGGAATTGCTTTATCCCAGATATATAGCGGCAGTAACGTGGCATTTTTAGTGAGGTTATATAGCCCAAAGGAAATGCCTAAGCCTGGAATAAAACCCAAAATTGACAAAACAAAAGCTTCTTGAATGACAATTTGGGCTAGATACAAATTGCCATAGCCCATCGCCTTTAGTGTGGCATATTCGGCAAGGTGATCGGAAACGTCGGTATAGAGAATTTGATAGACAATCACAATACCGACAATGAAACCCATGACCGTACCGAGACTAAAGATAAAACCGATCGCGGTACTTTTTTGCCAGTAACCTTTTTCAAAGTCGATATAACCTTGCATCGTCAGAATTCGGGTATCATCGATCGCCGCATCTTGAGTTTTTTTGAGATCCTCAATGGTTAGATCGGCCTTAGAAATAACGACCTTATCTTTGTTCTCCTCGCGAAGGATTTTGCCATCAACACCGATACTTTCCTTATACAAAATCTGTATTCTCTTACCATCGGGCTGGATCTTTTCGCGGGGTAAAACTACGGATTCACTAGGTTGACTGAGGATAAAGTTCCGCATGGCTTCGTAGGGAGAAGCCTCAGGGCGCAAATTGATCAAACCCACGTTAATTAATCCCGCGCGTCTCGTATCAAAAATCCTGAGGAAATTAGTATCACTGGTAATCACCGTACCATCGGCAGCAAAGGATGCCCCTAGCTCAAATAATCCTCCAACCCTGATTTTACGGTTAGCCACTTCCCGATTGACTAGGTTATTACAGCCAAAAGCATCATCGGTAAACTTAGTTTTTAGAGCTAACATGCCGCATTCCGCAACAACTGGACCAAATTCAGCCCGCGAAGCGCGATCGAATAGAACTACGTCTTGAGTCTTGACGCGATCGATGTTTAATTCGGCTCCTGGCATTTTAAAAACTTTTGCATCTGGATTGGCTCCTAATACGAGAATGTTACGGGTCTGTCCCGCAGGATCTTCTTTGATTTTCCAAGCTCCCGTAGCAATATAAAGAGGATTAACCGATGCGACATCCTTCATCCCCAAAGCCTGATAAAGACGACGCTGGGAGAAGTTCCGCATTCCCACCAAATTGGTTGATTGCGGACTGATAATCACCAAATCTCCCACCAAATTACTTTGGAGACGAACTGCACTGGTAAAGAGAGCGTCTCGAAATCCTAATTGTAAAAACATGAGGACTACGGCAAAAGTGATTCCTGCGATCGCTACTAGCAGACGGCTTTTTTCGTAAGTAAGTTGCAACCAAGCAAGAGGTACGGCAAAAATCATAAATTCACGTGACGGTTTTTAAAATAGGTACAAGTTAAGCTGTGGTCTTTAGAAGCACATTAAAAAAAGCACATTAGAAGCAAATTAAAAAAAGCGCATTAAACTTCAACCTTGACTCTGACTTGTAAATTAGTAAGCCCTGAAACCTTGGTGCTTTCGTCTAGTTTGATCTTGACTTCGATAATTCTCACATCGGTTTTGGCGGCAGGATCGGTACCGAGAACATCATTTTTGGCAATTCGCAAACCAATGCGATCGACCTTGCCCGTAATTTCACCTTCAAAAGCTTCGCTTTCGATCGTTGCCTTTTGTCCGACTTTGATTTTGCCGATATCAGTTTCATAGATCTCAGCTACAACATACATTTGACTGGTGTTGCCAATTTCGATCACTCCCCCAGTCTGGCTAACTATTTCACCAACTTTAGAATTAATTTTCAGAACTTGTCCGTCAATGGGAGCGCGAACTTGGGCTAGATCGAGAGCAACTTCAGCCTTTTTGACATTAACGATCGCAGTTTGTAATTGAGCTTCGGCATATTGCACATCAATCGGACGCACTTCTTGCACGCTGCTGAGTTGTCCCTGAGACTGGCGCAATTGAAATTGAGCCTGCTGCACCTGTTGCTGAGCCTGTAAAAGCTGTCCTTGTAAAGTATCAACCTTGAGCCTATAGGTATCGAGGACGGTTTGTGAAATTGCGCCTTCTTTATAAACCTGTAAAAAGCGATTGTAATCTCTTCCAGCAATCTCTAATTCAGCCTTGATTCTGGCGGCATTGGCTTCCAGCGATTTGATATTCGCCGCCGCAGACAGGACATTCCCTTCTTGGGCGACAATATCTCCACTTTTTGCTCCAGCACGGACTTTTGCTAAATTGCGATCGCTCTCTTGGGCTTGACTTTGGGCTTGGAGCAAGGCTGCGACCGAGGTGTCGTAACTATCGAGTATGGCGATCACCTGCCCTTGTTTGACGACATCTCCCTCTTTAATCATCATCTTCACAATTCGCGAAGTACCCAGTGCCGAAGGAGACGCAACTTTGATTACCTCTCCCTGTGGCTCTAGGCGACCTAGGGCACTAATTGCCTTGGGTTGGTCTTTACTGCCAGACACATTAGTTGAGGTTGCCGTTGGGGCTGGATTACTGCTAAAACGCCCAAGGACAAACCAAATGCTGATGCCCAGTGCTGCAAGCGCGAGGGCGATCGCAGGGAGTAAAAATTTATTCGATTGTTTGGGTTGTAGGGCGTTTTTCATGGGACTGGTTTGATTTCTGGCAGAGTTACTTTGTGCATCTTCCGCTATATTACCGATTTCCGTCGCCATTCCTATCTGTTTGTCCGCCTGTTCGTCTACCTGCATAGCTCCTCACCTCTAATTAATCAAAACTCAATCCAAATTAAAAATAGACCACAGTCTATCAAGCTAAGTAGCTAAGCATAAGTAAACTTAAAACCTAGAAGAGCGTACCGCCCGCTACGCGGGCGGTACGCTCTCTGGTTTTG
>NZ_LIRE01000697.1 GCF_001402795.1 Pseudanabaena sp. 'Roaring Creek' | reverse complement strand
AGATGTTAACACAAGAGCTTGCGATCGCCACACCAATTTTAGTTTTATCCCCATTTAAGGCTAAATGACGTTACTCCCTTCCCGCTATAAAATTAGACATTAAAAACCAAGAATTAGCGTTGCGGCGCGAAGCGCCGCAACGTCTAATTTTTCACTGGGAAGGGAGTATCTAAGGCTCTATACCTATGGTTTTAAATCTAAGGATCTAGTTAAGGCTTGGTTTTAGGAGCAGTCGAAGAAGGGGGAACTTCGGGCTGGACGGGCTGTGGTGGTGGCTCTAGAGGAGCGGGTTGTTGGGGTGGGGGCTCTACGGGAGTTACTACAGGGTTAGTGGTTACAGTAGAGGGTTGTGTAGTCTTTTGGGGTTGAGGTTCGGGCGTAGGGTTAGTATTATTCGCAGGTGCAGGACTGCTGGTCGCATTGGGCGATGGCGTTTCAGTGGTTTTAGCCGCTGTGGTATCTTCCTTTGGGCGTTCGGGTTTATCATCACGACGATCGCTGCGATCGCTATTAGCAGCACCAGAAGTATAGGTAACCTTGTTGCGATTCGGGCTTTCGCTAGGCTTGGGTAAGTCAGAGCGACGAAACTCGATTTTGCTTGCTTCCTTGACAGAAGCCGCTACGCCAAATTCCGATGTAATTTGGGGCAGGCTAGCCAACTGAGTGCTAAACCCAAAGATAAGTGAATTATTGGCAATGCTTTTGGCAATACTTTCTTTGTCAAGGCGTTTGGGGGGCGTTGCCTTGCCGTTAGCTTTGATGCTAATCTCTTCACCCTTACCAAGCGTTACAATTTCGGAAGTGTTTTTTAACAAAACTGTAACCGTCCCATCTAGGGCAATTACCCGACGATCCTCTGCTGCCTTGGCAGGAATTTCTACGTATAAAGTGCCATCATTGCTAGAAATTTCACCAAAGGGAGTTTGGATTTGAGCGGGGGCTTGACTATCTTTGGCGGCCCATGCCAACAAACGTCCGTTGTTAAATTCAACCTGATTTTGGGGTTTGAGGGTTAGACTCGATTGCCCACCAATGCGAATAATTGCCCCACTGCGTAAAGTTACTTGGGCAGTTGAGGAATCTTCGGTACTGACGCTTTCATTTACTTTGAGGGGTACACCAACGGTTGCAGGTCTGGGGGCATTGGAGTTGATGTATTTAACCCGCACTGGAAAACTGCGAATTTCACTAATTTCGGCGATCGCTTCCGTCGGTAAAGCCTCAGAGCTAAAAGGTTTAGCTGGCTGATTAAAAGTACAACTAGGCAGCATTACAGCTCCTAGAGATAAGACGAAAAGAGACAAAATTCGTCCAGAGATTTTAGATAACTGCCAACGCTGCATCGTAAATTTTTTGTAGAGTCTACAAAGCCAGTTTTTTCGCTATACTAGAAAGTCTGGTTAAAACCGTAAATTCTAATATATACATATTAGTTCTAACATCGTTGTTTGACCATAGCTATCAGTAATTCTAACTATGATTGATGAAAGAATGCTGATGGCAGACTTTCATGGATCTCAATCTATCTTCAAACGAATAAGAGTCAAAAGCACATGGCAAAGAGTAATTTGCAGGTCATGCTGACCAAAAATGTTACAAAATTAGGTAAACTCGGCGACTTAGTATCGGTGGCACCGGGTTATGCTCAAAATTTTCTCATCCCTCAGGGTTTAGCTATTCGTGCTACCTCAGGTGTGGTTAAAGAAGTTGAAAGACGGAAGGAAGTCGAACGTCAACGTTTGATTGCCATTCGTCAAGAAGCTGAAAGCCGTAAGACTGCGCTCTCGACCATTGGCGGTTTTATTATCAAGAAAAAAGTTGGTGAAGGTAATGCGATCTTTGGAACTGTGACCGATCGCGAAGTTGCTCAGTTGATTACCGCAAAGTCGATGCTAGAAATCGATCACCGTGATATTACAATCCCTGAAATCAATCAAACAGGTACTTTTGATGTTTCGATTAAGCTTCATTCTGAAGTCACCGCAACAATCAAGATCCAAGTTATTCCCGAATAATTTAACTAAAAAAAGGGCGGCGCAATGCGTCGCCCTTTTTTTACTGCCTTTTTTTGCTGCCTTTTTTATAGCTACCGCCAACTGTATCAGGACATAAAACCCAAGGTCGTGTTGCCGCGCAGAGCGCGGCAACACGACCTTGGGTTTTAATTTTGTCCTACTCCCTTCCCAGTGAAAAATTAGACGTTGCGGCGCGAAGCGCCGCAACGTCTAATTTTTCACTGGGAAGGGAGTAACAAGACTGGCTACTGCTATATATAGATTTTGGGATAGATTTGGGTTTTTTGGGGTTTAGTTGGTATAAGTATTAAATAAATCATCAGATCGCCACCATTATCCAGACATGGTCATAGCGAGCGAACATGAATCAGCCCAAACAGCCAAGGCAACAGTTTATCCGCATTGATCGAGGCATTAGTCAGTTTAATCATGACTACTATGCGGCTTTGGGACTACCAATCATTAGCAGTCCTGTTTATATTCGTCATGTCTATTTGAGTATTGCTCGTATATTGCACCCTGATGTTTATGGATTTGCCCCCGAAGAAAAAGAAGTTGCTACCCAATATTTAGCCAAGCTTGTTAATCCCGCCTATAACGTTTTGATGCAAGAGGAAGAACGCAAAGCCTATCAAGGGATCTTTCAGCTTCTTGCCAAGCGCTTAATGCAAAAATCCCGTAATGTGCCCATCCATTCTAAGATTGCCTGCGAGTTAATGATGGCTCCTAGCGATGGTTTTTATGAGCGATCGGTCTCGATGATTGCCAAGGTGCAGTATCAATCGCTCGCAAATATCTTGGAATATACAGGACAGATCAGCGAACTAAATCTAGTTTACATTCTCTACAAAGAGGGATATCAGTACGGAGCCGTAAATATGCCACCCGTACTCGCGCCAATGTCTGCGACCCAAAACACCAGCTCTTATGGTGCTCCCAGTAATCCCCCCCCACCTATACCCCAGCCTAAGGTTATACCGCCACCTAAGAATAAACCCTATACCGCAAGCTATCCTGCACCGCCTCCCAAGCCCAGTTATGCGAATCCCTCTCCCTATTCCTATCAGCCCCCTATTAATCGGCAAGCGGAGTCCGATGATACCGTAATTCAGACCAGAATTGAAAACAATGATAATAGCGAGATCGCCGATCGCCTCAAGATTTGCGAAATTTACATGAGTCAGGGAGATTGGAAATCGGCGCTTAAGGATTTGCGAGAAATTCTGCAACTCGATAAAAATAACAGTCAATGCCACGCCATGCTCGGAGTGGTCTATATCAATATCAATCAACTGCAAATGGCAAAAATGAGCTTGAGGCGATCGCTACAGCTTAATCCGCAAGAACCATTAGCCCTAAAACATATGCAGGAGGTTAATAATCCTGCGCCTCCCAGCATCCCCCCTAAAAACAATAATAAAAACAATAAAAGCACCAACCCCAAGCCCGATGCTCCCGTAACCCCCAAGTCCCCTCTTCCACCGCCCCAAAAACGGGGCTGGCTCTCCAATCTTTTAGGTTGGACAGATAATGACAAATAGAATTAGAACTACGGTACGATAAAAGGCGAAGACTGAGAGAATTGTATGGTGCATCAACTGCCGACTGGCGCAAAAGATTTACTTCCCCTAGACGTTGCTCAAAAGCGTTGGATCGAAAGCCGCATTCAACAAGTTTTTCAGTTATGGGGTTATCAACGCATCATTACCCCCACGATCGAACATTTGCGATCGCTTACCGCAGGTGGAGCTGTCGATCCCGAATCTGTCATCCAACTGCCTTGCAACAATACCGATATTTTAGGATTGCGTCCCGAATTTACTGCCTCGATCGCTAGAGCCTACGCAGCTCGTTTGGGGAGCCATGTGGCAACCTGTCCACAGCGCATTTATTACAATGCCAATGTATTTCGGCGCAGAGCCAATCATACTTCTGAAGAATCATTTCAAGCAGGGGTAGAACTGCTCGGCGCTTCAGGGCTAATGGCTGACGGTGAAATTCTGATGCTTTTAGCCGAAAGTCTCGATCGCTTAGAGCTGCAAAATTGGCAAATTATCCTCGGCGATGCCAGACTGACGACCGCATTACTCGATCTCTTACCAGAACAGTATCGTGCCAAGGTACGTCAATGCCTTGCGAACCTCGATCGCATTGCTATTGCCGAAATGGATTTGCCTGCCGAAGTTAAAGGCTATGCGATCGAACTCATCGACTTGCGCGGCAAGCCCAAGGATCTGTTGAGTCGTTTGTCCACTAGTGCATGGACATCGGGACTGACTGGGGAAATTAATTACCTGAAATCCTTAATCGATCTATGGGAAAGTACGGGGGGCAATAGCGATCGCTTAATCCTCGATCTCAGCTTTATGCAAACCTTTGACTATTACACGGGGATCGTGTTTGAAGTTGCTTGCGATAATTATGTCATCGCCCAAGGCGGTCGTTATGATCGCCTTCTTGGGGTTTATCACCCTCAAAATGTCAGCTACCCTAGCATCGGTTTCTGTCTTAACCTTGAAGAACTGCAACAGGCTTTACAGTCGCGATTACCCCAAACCCTCACAAATTCCAGTTATTTGGTGGTGGCGAAGGAACCCGATGCGGTTCAGGCGGCCTTTGCCCATGCCGCGCAGTTGCGGCAGTCAGCCGATCTCGAAGCCGTTGAATTAGAGTTGCAGTTTCGCGCGGTTGAGGACGTTCGCGACCAAGCGCGATCGCGAGGCATTCCTAAAATTGCATGGGTTAGTAGCGATGGCGTGATCGTCTCAGAAACCCTCAATTAAAACCCCAAAATATTCAGCTCACGCTACGCGTGAGCTGAATATTTTGGGGTTTTATATTTAATTGCAACAGCTATATCATGTTCCATTGCGATCGCTTCATGCAAAAATCTCTATTCAATTTGAAGAACTTAGGGTAATCTATTCACTCAATCATCTATTTTGCTAGAGATTTTGATATTGATTAGGTGCGCGTGAATGAGATTTCCAGAGACTGCAAAATCGGGGACAAGTTTAGCGTTTAGCTTAGGGCTAATTGCGTCAATTATTGTGGTGGGCTGGTACTACATCATTTTGCCTTATCAAAGACATCCCCAAAGACCCACTTTTACCAATGATTTAAAGGCTGCACCCGTCCCCACATCGCCGATCGCCGAGATCAAAGTACCAGTGATGCCCCAACCAACCTATAAAGCTAAGCCCAAACCCAATGATGCCAAATATTTAGGAAAAGTAAATGCCAGCATTGGACTAGTATTTCGTGCCGATCCCAGTCAGTCAGCCAAAAATGTGGGCGGCGCTGACTATAACACGAAGGTAGCGGTCATGAGAGAAACCCCCGATCGCGAATGGGTTTACGTCCGCAACGAAAGCACCAAAGAAGAAGGCTGGGTAAGAATTGGCAATATCACCAAAGAGTAGCCAAGGAATATAGACCCAAGAAGCCAAGTGGCGCTAAGCGCCACTTGGCTTCTTGGGTTTGCGCCACAAAGATTATGACAGCCATCCCTGAACAGTCTGGATGATTAACCAGATATTTAAACTAGCAATAATGATGGCTATGGCACTAGCCACGATCTTGAGCCAACGAGGATTGACAAACTCACCCATCAAACGGCGATCGCTAGTAAACATCACTAAAGGGACTACGGCAAAGGAAAGCTGCAAGCTCAGCACAACCTGACTCAATAGCAGCAGTTGTCCCGTACTTTTTTCACCAAAAATGACGATCGCGATTAAAGCAGGGATCGCGGCAAGGAGTCGGGTGGCGAGGCGACGCAACCAAGGAGGTAATTGCAAGTGTAAAAAACCTTCCATCACAATCTGACCTGCCAAGGTCGCCGTTAAAGCCGAACTTTGTCCCGAAGCTAACAAAGCAAAGCCAAAGATAGCACTAGCTGCGCCCACTCCTAATAAAGGCGAAAGTAATCGATAGGCATCCTCAATCTCGGCAACATCCTGATACCCATTAGTATGAAAAGTAGCAGCCGCAACTATGAGAATTGCCGCATTGATAAAGAGGGCGAGCGATAACGCTAAGGTTGAGTCGATCGTGCCAAACTTAATCGCTTCCCACTTTTTTTCTGAGGTTGCTTCCCAAGCGCGAGTTTGCACGATCGCCGAATGCAAATAGAGATTGTGGGGCATCACCGTTGCTCCCAAAATTCCCACAGCAATATAGAGCATTTCTGTGTTTTGTAAGATCTCACGATCAGGAATAAACCCCGTAAGAATGCTCCCCAAATCGGGACGGGCAAAAATAATTTGGGCAATAAAGCAGCCCGCGATCGTGGCGACAAGGGTAATCACCAAGGCTTCAACATAGCGAAATCCCTTGCTTTGCAGGAGCAGTAAGATAATGACATCTAGAGCCATAATGCATACCCCCCAAACCAGCGGTATCCCCCAAAGCAGTTGCAAAGCGATCGCACTCCCCAATAGTTCAGCAAGATCGCAGGCGGCGATCGCGAGTTCGCACAATACCCAGAGCACCAAGCTCACCCTAGGACTGAAATAATCCCGACAAGCTTGGGCGAGATCGCGTCCTGTGGCAACCCCCAAACGGACGCATAAGGATTGCAGCAAGATCGCCATTAAATTTGACAACATAATGACGCTGAGCAATGTATAGCCAAATTTCGATCCGCCTGCAATATCCGTCGCCCAGTTGCCAGGATCCATATAGCCTACGGAAACTAAGTACCCAGGTCCCGCATAAGCAAGCAGCTTACGCCAAAAGCCTCGCTGGGGAATGGAGATCGTTCGATGGACTTCTGGCAAACTTTGGGGTCGATCCAACATGGACATTTTCAAACTAACGTTTCATAATCGTTTCACAATCTAGTTTATACCACTTGTTTCTCATTCTTACTTTTCTCGTTATCTTTTTGTCCCAGCATAACCGTCAATACGCCTACCCCCGCAAGCCTTATTCCAGTGTTATCCATTGTCATTAAGTAAAACTTATTGCAGTGGAAAGATCTGCAAAATCGAATAACTAGCGATCGCACCTCCGCAAAAGGCGATCGCTTTTTGGTTTGTTAAAGTTTATCTGGTGATCGATTCACTAACGGGAGTTTAGACTAAATTGGAGATGGTTTCACTACTTTAGTTCATTGAGAAATCCTCAAGAAGTTTATGGAGTGGACTATATAGTGAAAACTACCCCTCGTCAGAGGAAATATGAGGTATTTGCTATGGCTTCGCGTTTTTACTCGGTTGTGATTTCTTTGATAACTGGTATTTTTGGATTAGGTACATCTCCCAATTTACAATTTGTTAATGCTCAGGTTCAGACAGTACAAGATATAAAGGCGGAAGCAGATAAATTAGTCGAGCTAGGTAAGGAACAATTTGAGAGGAGTCATTATCAGGAGGCAGCAAAGTCATATCAATCAGCATTAATTTTGTGTCGACTAATCAAAGAGAAAAAGAGTGAAATAATTTCTCTACAAGGTCTGGGAGATACATATGGAAATCTACGACAGTATAAAACAGCACTTGAATTCTATCAGCAAGCATTAACT
This sequence comes from Pseudanabaena sp. 'Roaring Creek', assembly GCF_001402795.1. Classification (GTDB taxonomy): domain Bacteria; phylum Cyanobacteriota; class Cyanobacteriia; order Pseudanabaenales; family Pseudanabaenaceae; genus Pseudanabaena. The sequence goes on along the minus strand of NZ_LIRE01000697.1, from coordinate 9,694 downwards.
ATATCCAAACAATTAGGAGATCTTATTGGAGAAGTAAAAGCTCTTATTGGTCATGGATATGTCTACAGTAATTTAGGAGATTTCCAGAAAGGAATTACCTATTATCAGCAGGCTATAATGCTCGCCAAGCTAATTGGTGATCGCAAAGATGAAGCAAATACACTTTATAAGTTAGGTTTGACTTTCTATTTAATTGGGGATTACAACAAAACAATTGACTACCAACAGCAATCTTTAGTGATCGGTCATCAAATCAATAATCGCAAAGAAGAAGTAGATTCACTAATTGTTCTTGGAATTGCATATGATTCCTTAGGATATTATCAAAAAGCAATTGATTACCAACAGCAATCTTTAGCAATTTCCAAACAGACTGGAGATCTCGATAGTCAAGGAAACTCACTGAGTTCTATTGGTAATGTGTATGGACATCTTGGATTATTCCAAAAAGCGATTGACTACTATCAGCTATCATTAGACATTATTAAGAAAACAGAAAATCGCTATAATGAAGGGAGTTTACTTATCTCTCTAGGTTTTGTATATAATTCACTAGGGCAATACAAAAAAGGGATTGACTATTTTCAACAATCTATTGTAATAGCAAAGCAATTAAATGATTTATATATGGAAGGAGATGCCCTATGGGGACTTGGTCGTTCATATAAAGATATAGGAAATTACCAAAAGGCAATTGACTACTATCAACAATCTTTAGGTATTTTTGAGCTGAATAAGTATCTTGGGGCTAACTATGAAATAGGTGAACTATTTAAAGATTTAGGTATTGTTTATAGTTTATTAGGACAAAACAAAAAAGCGATTGATTACTATCAGAGGTCTTTAGAAGTTTTTAAAAGAATTGATTCTAGAGAAGGTGATGCAGAAACGCTAAATAGTTTTGGCAACCTATTCTCCAAACTTGGACAATCAGAACTAGCCATTCTCTTTTACAAACAATCGGTAAATATCCGCGAATCTATTCGTAAAGACATACGCGGACTTAGCAAAGAAGAACAAAAATCTTATCTATACTCTGTAGAAGACACTTATCGCAATCTTGCTAATCTCTTACTCAAACAAGACCGTATCCTCGAAGCGCAACAAGTCCTCGACCTCCTCAAGGTTCAAGAGCTTAGTAACTATCTCAAAACAGTGCGCGGTAACAACGAAACCGCCCAAGGCGTTGACCTCCAACTCCCCGAACAAAACATTATTGCCCTCACCAGCGAACTCAATGCCCTCCAGCAAAAAGATCGTGAGAATAAACTCAGCGAGCCAGAGAAACAACGCCTCTCTCAACTCGTACAAACTGAAAAAGACCAAAACAAACAATTTAACGCTTTCCTTGATAATCCCGAAATTAAGCAACTGATCGATCAACTTCACCGAGTAGAAGACCAAAATATCAAACTCAACAGCTATCGCAAACTCCAAAAAGACGTTTTATCCCTGTATCCTAACGCAGTCCTCCTTTATCCCCTCATCCTCGATGATCGCCTAGAACTAATTCTCATCAATAGCAAAATCCCACCATTGCGTCGCACTATCAAGATCAAACGCGAAGAACTAAATCAAGCAATTTCCGATTTTCGTTCGGACGCGCAAGACACAAGCTCGCAAGACATCAAAAAAACCGCTCAAAAGCTCTATAACTATTTAATTCGACCATTTGAAACCGAACTCAAACAACTAGACACCGATACAATCATTTATGCCCCCGACGGACAACTGCGCTACATTCCCCTCGCTGGACTCTACGATGGCAAACAGTGGTTAGCCGAAAAATATCGAGTCAATAACATCACTTCCGAATCGCTTACAGCACTTAATCGACAATCTATTTCACAACCCCACATTCTTGCAGGAGCATTTGGCGGCAAACCCAATCAAAAAATTGCTGGCTTTGTAAGCCTACCCGCCACGATCACCGAAGTTCGTCATATCGCTGATCGCTTTCCAAATACTACTACCCTCATTGAATCCGCCTTCACGAAAGAAGCAATCGAAATCAAAGCAGACTCCCATAATATTCTGCATCTAGCAACTCATGGCGAACTTTCCACGGGTAAGCCTGAAGACTCTTTCATTCTTTTTGGAGACAGTAGCAAAATAACCATACGCGAACTGCAAGATTGGCGCTTAAAAAATGTCGATCTAGTCGTACTAAGCGCTTGTCAGACTGGACTCGGCAAGAAATTGGGTACAGGTGTGGAAATACTTGGTTTGGGTTATCAGATGCAAGCCGCAGGTGCAAGAGTGGCAATCGCCTCACTCTGGAAAGTAGATGATGCGGGTACGCAAGCACTAATGGATGCATTTTATGGCGAGTTACAAAAAGGCGATGTTCCGATTGCGGAAGCATTACGCCGTGCCCAAGTTTCTCTCATCAAATCGCAAAATTACAATCATCCTAATTATTGGTCGGCATTTTTCGCGATCGGGAATGGTTTGTAATTTTTATAGCCTTTGCTTGCACCTATAGGCAATCGCCACAGGCAATATAAAAAGTTATCTCTCATTTTTGTCTGTCGTTGAAATCGCACTTTTTCGGTTCTAGTGGAAAGTTAAAATCAAGTTTCCACTAGAACGGATGAAAATAAAAAGATATCACGGCTTGCTTTCAAACTATTCCGTCACTAAGCGATCGCCTATTTCATTTAACAAACAGTGGAAAGATCTGCAAAATCGAATAACTAGCGATCGCACCTCCGCAAAAGGCGATCGCTTTTTGGTTTACATCAAAATAGATTTTGCCCAGAGTAAATAATTTTGCTCAATTGCGATCGCTGGTATAGCAATAATTTCGGGTACTTGATAAGGATGTAGAGCAGTCAATCTAGCTACCAGTGATTCATATTTGTTTGCTAGGGTTTTGATTAAAACTAGATGCTCTGATTCTTGGCATAGTTGCCCATCCCAGATATAGGTAGATGTCATAGCGGGCAATACCTGAACGCAAGCAGCAAGTTTTTCTTCGATAAGCATTTTGGCAATGTCATTGGCAAGATTGAGATCGGGAGCGGTCATCATAACGACTATCAGTTCTGAGTTAGGCATGAGTACTTACTTTAAAAACAGTGGAATAATCTGCAAAATCGAATAACTAGCGATCGGTCCAGCGATCGCCATTGCTACAAACCAAGGAAATATCTGCCAGATACAATAGCCCATCACTCCCAATGCGGCGATCGCAGGGATGAAAAATAACAGGCGTAGATATCTGAGTTTTGATTTGGGTCTAGCGGATTTTAGTTCCATGAATGAATGGTTCTAATGGAAAATGGGGATAGTTTAAGGAAACACTAAATATGGGCTTATATCAGGAAGATTTTTATCGATGGACAGTAGAGCAGTCTAAACTACTACGATCGATTGAATTGGAAGGGCTAGATTCAAAAAACCTAGCCGAAGAGATTGCATCGTTGGGGAGGCATGAACGTAAAGAGCTAAGAACCCATTTTAATGTCTTACTCGGTCACTTATTAAAGTGGGATCTACTACCACAAGAACGTAGTAAACTTTGGCAAGTGACAATTGACAGCGAACGTCGAGAAATTCTCTGGATATTACGAGATAGTCCTAGTCTTAAAGATAATCTCAATGAAATCATTAATGATAGTTACGGGGCGGCTTTGTACCTTGTGATTCTTGAAACTTCTATCGATTCTAAAGATTTACCAAAAGACTGTCCTTACACCATCGAGCAAATTTTGGACTTAGGTTTTCCTACTGGTATAGATAAGGATTTGGATTAAAACAATATGAAATGGACTGCGATTTGCTCCGCAACGCAAGCTAACGCGGGAAGTTGGCGACATACTAATTTTGACATTGAGAACCAAGTCCGAGAAGAGATACAATTAAATACTTTATGCATAAGGTTTCGTCGGTTCCAAGGTGAATTAGTTCGACAGGAATCAAGACAAATAATAATTTCCGAGGGTAGCGATCGCTTGTTTGTTAGAAAATTGACTGATCGTCTGAATCAAAGGATAAAATCTTGATTTAGCCTCAAGGATGGTGTAATGGCTGAACGATTCTACTCAATTGCAATTGTTTGAGTGACTGGGCTTTTGGTAATGGTTTTATAACTTAACTTACCTTTTGTAACTGCTCAAAGTGATGGTAATGATTAGCAAACACCTAAATTAAAATAGATATATGGAAATCCCGACGACCCTAGCAGGACACTACCAGATCGTTAAACGCATAGGCGGCGGTGGATTTGGTCAGACATTTCTAGCCAGAGATCTACATTTACCGAATAATTCTCTCTGCGTCGTCAAGCAACTAAAGCCAAAAATTGATGACTCTGGTACGCTCGAAATCGCCAAGCGCCTATTTAACCAAGAAGCAGAAACTCTTTATAAGTTAGGCGATCGCAACGAGCAGATCCCGCGTTTAATGGCACATTTCGAGCAAGATAACGAATTCTATCTAGTACAAGAATTGATCGAAGGAATAACTTTAGAAGACGAACTTGCGGGGGGTAAGCGCATGAGTGAAGTAGAAGCGATCGAACTTTTGCGAGATATCTTGCAAGTGCTTTCCTTTGTACATCAGCAAAATGTAATTCATCGCGATATCAAGCCATCAAACCTGATTAGGCGAGATCGAGATCGTAAGATTGTCTTAATTGATTTTGGTGCGGTAAAAAGAGTCAATGTCCAAATAACCAACCCTTCTAGCCAAACCAGCAGTAATACTGTAGCAGTGGGTTCCCCAGGTTATATGCCGAGCGAACAGATTTCGGGACAGCCGCATTTTAGTAGCGACATATATGCAGTCGGGATGCTTTGCTTCCAAGTCCTGACGGGGATGCTACCAAAGCAGTTTCCTAAAGATACACAATCGGGTGAATACAGTTGGAGTTTATGCAGCAGGGCATTAGCAGAAAAGGGTCTGGAATCGGTGACGATTAGTTCGAGGCTTGCTAATATTCTCGATCGCATGGTGCGCTACGACTATCGTCAGCGTTATGAAAACGCAAGCTCAGCTCTAAAAACTTTAGAGCAGCTAATTAGTAAAACTGATGGTGAGACTTCAAATCGGTCAACTATTCTTTCGAGCAATAAATCTCAAGATAATTCCACTCATCAGTCACAACAGTCTACTTTAATTCTAGAGACAAAAGAATTATCTCTACCCAAGAAAGAAAAGTTTCCCAATATCCAAATCGATCGACAAGAATATCGCAATCGCCAAATTCTGCTTAATAAGGTAAAAAACTTCTGGATTAAAGGCGTTTTAGAAACTTCTTTACACAGCAAAGTATTGATTTCTTTAGGATTAGAAGAACGATCTTTTGCAGTAGAGCGTCCTTGGTCGGTAGTTTTGCAGACTGAAGAACAGTTGGCTCAAGCATTGCCATTGGGTACAAAAATCTTAGATAAACTGCATGAAATGGGGGCTGGGCGATCGCTATTGATATTAGGCGATCCCGGTTCAGGAAAGACTACTACCTTACTTGAGCTTGCTCGCGATCTGATAGCTGAATCTGAAAAAGATGTCAATAAGTTAATTCCAGTCGTGTTTAATCTATCATCTTGGACAAATGAAAAGCAGAGTATTGCGGATTGGCTGATTCAGGAATTACATATTAAGTATCAAGTTGCTAAGGAGATTGGTAAAAGCTGGATTGAGACACAGCAGCTATTTCTGTTATTGGATGGTTTAGATGAAGTCAGCATCAAAAGACGAGATATGTGCGTCCAAGCCTTGAATCAATTTACGCAGTCCAAGGGGCAAACAGAACTTATTGTTTGCAGTCGGATTGAAGACTATAAATCTCTCTCTCATCGTCTCAGGTTACAAGGAGCTATTTGTATTCAACCGCTTACCTTTGAACAAGTGGATCGATATCTAATTAGTACGGGTTCAAATCTAGAAGGAGTATCAATTGCCATTCGTACCGATGAAACCTTGCAGGAATTGGTTCGATCGCCTCTTCTACTGAGTATTATGACTTTAGCCTATCAAGATCTAAATTCTGAAATATTACTACAAGCCCAAGAGTCTATTGAAGAGCGCAGAAAGCATTTGTTTGACACTTATATTCAAAGAATGTTCGATCGCCAGATCTTGCCAAGAGAATATAGCAAAGAAAAAACTATATTTTGGCTGTCTTGGCTTGCTAAGCAATTATTAATTAGGTCGCAAACTGTATTTCTAATCGAACGAATTCAACCTGATTGGTTGAATTCAATTCACAAAAAGTGGATTTATTCAATATGCTTAGGCTTGTTTGGGGCAGCTTCTATTGGTCTGGTTACTGGTATAAATTTAGGGTTGTTATTTGACATACAAACTGGATTAGTTGGCGGGATTTTCTTGGGAATTGGAGGCGGTCTAATTGCTGGAGTTATTTTAGGACTAGTTCAAATTGAGATCCAGACTGTAGAAACCCTCAAATGGTCTTTTAAAAAAGCTAAAAATACCATCATTGTTGGATTACAAGTAGGACTAAGTGTAGGAATACTTTTGTTTTTAGGAATTAATTTTGTAAGTTTTAGTCTTCATTGGGCTACCCCTTCTCTGATTCAGAACTTAAGCTACGGTTTAGGTGGTTTGGGTACTGGTTTAATTTTTATCCTGCTACAAGGTCTTGCAGGTCCAACGATTGAAACCAATACAGCACCAAATCAAGGGATTCGGAGATCTCTTCAAAACTCTCTATTTTTTACTATTATTGGGTCGATTACCTTGGGGATTGTTGCCGGTCAAGTAGGTTTTCGTTCGCCTACATTTGGCATATTAATTGGAATATTGTTCGGATTATTCTCCCCTGCTGGATTAGCATGTCTCCAACATTTTATATTGCGTTTAGTACTCTATCAAAATCGCTATATTCCTTGGAATTTCACTCACTTTCTCAACTATGCAACGCAACTCATTTTCTTGCAAAAGGTTGGCGGTGGCTATATCTTTATCCATCGCTTGTTGCTAGAACATTTTGCTCAAATGTCTCCAATGAAATAATGTATTTGTCCGACTGTAGCTATACGTTAGCGGCGAGCGATTTTTGACCCATCCCTTGAGGGTAAGCCCGTAGTCGTGCTGGCGAATAATGATGGCTGTATCGTAGCGCGATCGCACGAAGCTAAAGTGCTGGGTATCCCGATGGGCGTACCCTACCACAAATATAAAAATCAGCTTCAAAACGCAGGAGCGATCGCTCTATCATCGAATTACGAACTGTATGGCGATCTGAGCCATCGGGTCTATCAAGTCCTTATAAACTGGAACGGATAAGCAGATTAAAAATTATTATCCCGTCCGCATGAAAGATATTAAGCTACATCTGCATTTGTAATTAGTATCTCTAGATTTTTTGCTTACATATAAAAAGCGATCGCGTTAAAACCATGCTTCATCAAGAAAAAAAAGCTTTTGGGTTTCCTTGGCTAGCAACGATCTTTTTAGGCATCTTCGCAATTGGGATCATCCATTGCATACCAATTATTCTATCCCTTCCTAACAAAGCCAGACAATCTGGAACCAAGCAAGTCCTAAAGCTAATTAATCGAGAACAGGAACAGTATTTTTCTAAAAACAATACTTTTCTCGACAATAGCCTCAATTTGGCATCTTATCAAACTAATTTTAATGAAACTCGCTATCGTTACTTCACTAGAAAAGAGCAAAATACTGTCAATACCTATGCAGTGCCAATTAAAGAATTTGAATATGGTGAATTTCTGATTTTTCCTTGGAATCGCTATGTGGGTCTTAATACATTTGTTGGTGTCGTCACCGTAACTGACTCAAAGAAGAAAACTACTGAATCTTCAATCTGCGATGTCCATTCTGTAAATTGTAAATTCATTCATGACCACTGCGATCGCCCCCAGCCTTAACCCTAGCTTGCCAGAATAAGATTTTCATACAGATATCATCGAGCCATCAAGTCTACCAAGGTTTGCTATGCGATCGCTATCACAGTGATTTAGGAATAGCAAATTTTACATAGTTCTATTTGACACAAAAACAACCTTAATACCAAATCACAAAATGGCTACGCCATTTTGTGATTTTAAAACCCTTACTGGGTTTGGTTTTCAATTACCAAAAGTGTAGCCACACTTTTGGTAATTGGTATAACTATTCCCGTCAAGGTTGTTTTGAAACTTCTCAACTAGCGATAGTAACGATCGTGTCCTCTTCTTAATTCGGCAAGGCGACGCTCTTCCCTAAGCCTTGCTTCCTCTCTGAGTCTCATCTCCTCCCTGCGTCTCCACTCAGGTGTATGCTCTTCGACAATCACTGGACGTTGTTCGATAACTAATGGAGGTTGGTAAACTGGTGGAGTACCTATACTAATACTGGTTCCTTGACTGCCAGTGCTAAATGATACATCTGCGGAAGCAGCCGATGGATGAAAAGCGATCGCACCGAGGGCAGTAGCGCATAATAATAAAATGGTTTGAGCTTTCATGGCTTAATACCTAAAAATAATTCTGTAACTTTTTAGACAAGCGATAAGATGATTGGCTAGCGATTGTGTTCGGACTTCATTTGTTGCAGTTGAGTCCGTTGATCTGGGGTCAATACAGCAAGGCTTTGCTCTCTGGAACTCTTGCGGATGTCATGAATTTGCTGCTTCTGGTCGGCAGTGAGATTCAGCGATTTCCATACACCTTTGCGATCGCCCGATTGTTTTGCTGTAGCAATTTTAGAACGTTGCTCTTCGGTTAAAACTGACTGTACTTTCTGCGCTGTAGATGCGCGGATCATCTTCAGCTGTTGTTTTTGAGCATCACTCAAATTCAGCTTTTTCCATCCACCTTCACGATGGTTCTGGGTAGAGGTTGGCGTTCCTCGATCGGGATTTGATTGAGCAGAAACAATGCTTGGAATGGTGATGCTTCCTAGGCTTGTGGATAGCATTACAACGGCGAAAATACGCTTGAAGTTGTTCAACATAATCGAGTTTATCTTTAGGGTGTTTATTAATCGCTTACACCTGCTTAGACAATCGATTGTTTTATATAGGTTCAATATTTTCACCAATCTCATGCTTTCGGGTAAAGGTTATAGATATCGCTGTCGCAAAAAAAGCACCATTACCGATGGGTAATGGTGCTTGCGTAGTAAAGTGAGGAAAAATTCAGAATCTATTTCTAGTCGTGACGTTCGCGATAGATTGCGCGGGATACGCCATTTTCTTCGCGGTTGAGTTGACGGTATTCTTGATTTGTCAGGTGACCGCCGTTCTGTTTGAGATCGTTGATGCGTTGTTGGTTGATGCTGGCATCTCTATTTTGCAAGCGAGTTGCTTCTTGAGTTGTAAGCTGTCCGTCCTTGAGTCCGCTGTCGATGCGATCTTGCTGGCGTTCCAAACGGTTGTAAACTTCCCCCGCCGAGGCGATCGCTGGATTGAATGCTACTGTTCCGATTACGGTGGATGCGAGTAATACTAATGCTGAAACCTTCATGATTGATAACCTGTGGGTGGATTACGCTGGTTTAGACAGGCTCCTAAAAGCTAGGGTTCAGTTCGGTTCTGTGACATTTTTAATGATTTTGTGTGATTGCGATCGCATGGGTTAGATCGATAGGGCGATCGTCACAACTATAGCTATCGCCAATTGTACTAGGACATAAACCCCAAGAATTGACTAGCGGTGCTTCGCACTGCCAGTCAATTCTTGGGGTTTGATTTGTCCTAATTCAAGTGACTGTAGCTATAAAA
>NZ_LIRE01000016.1 GCF_001402795.1 Pseudanabaena sp. 'Roaring Creek' | reverse complement strand
GCATGGTTAATTTTGGCTGCTGCCGACTTACCATTTTTAGTGATTTGTTCTAGTTTTTGGCGTTCTTCTTCGGTTAATGTCACTTTGTATCGTTTTGCTGACATACCTTTTTCCTTACTATTTTCTGTCCCTTTATTTTACCCGCCAAATTATCTTTGACTGTCTACTAGAAGTATCTGAGACTCGGGTAGGCATCTTTGTGGGGATATGTGAAATTGGAGGTTCTTAAACTCAATTCTAAGCTCAATCATTTTGCTCTCAAATCCAAATTGTATATTAAGGCTTTGCAGCAATCTTACTTGGAATGGCAGTCCCTGAAACCTTTTTAGACTTCTGCGTAAGGTGAGTTATCTGAGTTACTTTTTCCTGCTCTTTTCCTGCTTAGCTCAATCACCTTAGTCTAAACTCCAGTAACTAAATCTATTTCCTCATAGGAATTTGGGATTTGTAGCAATTTGACGCAGATCGTAAAACCACTCAGCTATATCTGAAGAGACAGAGGTAAAGCGAATCCAGAAACTATATGTATCTTCAAGGCTGACTTCTACGACTTTGGCATAGATATTATCCATTCTCCGATCGCGGTCGGAATCGATTAAGGTAATTTGCAAATTAGTTAAAGGCTCAACAGTAAAATCGCTTTTGATTTCTGCGTTATTAGCTGATAGTTTGTGTAGAGTGCCTGTATATTTTTTTGTCTTAATATGCTTACTCTCTATTACCTTCCATTCTATAGAAATAGGTCGAACTAGTTGCACCAAATTTTCTTTGTCTTCAGGTAGAACTAGATCGTCAATCCCTCCAATATCAAACATGTCGATCGCTTTGTTAAATCCCTTGGGCTGAATGCACATTTGGGCATCTATGCGAACGATGTCTTTAACTTCATGGAGAATTGCTTCGGAAACTAGGACTTGTCCTCCAACGCTATAGGATTCAATTCTCGATGCTAGGTTAACGGTACTGCCCATAACTGTATACTTTGCTCGCCGTTGCGAACCAATATTGCCCGCTAATACTTCGCCTGTATGCAAGCCAATCCCCATTTGCAGGGCAGGAATCTGCATGGTTTCTAGTTTGGCGTTAACTTCAGTCATTGCTAGCTGCATGGCGATCGCGCAGGTGACTGCTCGTCGTGTATCGTCCTCTCTCTGAATCGGCGCGCCAAACATCACGAAGATCCCATCGCCGATAAATTCATTAATCGTGCCTTGATATTTAGCAATTACTTCAGTCATGGCATCGAGATAAAGCGAGATTGCTCTCACGCCTCGTTCGGGTTCGACGCTCTCAAATAATGCTGAGAAACCTCGCAGGTCAGAAAACAGTACCGTTACTTTGCGTTTCTCTCCACCCAACCTCAGACCTTCAGGAGTTTCTAACAGCTTGGCGACCACTTCATCGGTGAGATAACGTCCGAAGATCTCTCGCATTCCATTTACACTTCTTGCTGTATAGACTGTCACGGCGATCGCCGAACCCAATAGTGCTAATAAGGAAGGCACGACAGGAATCCACCATCCCCAGATAAATGCTATGTAACTACCTGCAATGAGGGCTCCTCCTATCAAGGGAATTACTAGAGTTTCCCAAGTTGGATATATCTGTTTTAGTTTAGAGATAGATCTTGCGTAGCGTCCCTTCCAGCAGAGTAGCCCGCCGACAATTGCCCAGATGGAAATCCACAGACATTCGATGGATTTTGTCCAAACTTGAATAATCGGTCGTCCGTCAATAGCACTGCTGATTAATTGGCTGGCAATATTCCCATGGATAGTTATGCCGCTGGTTGGCGTAAAAGGATGCCCTAGTGTTGGTCTGTTGTTCGGGGTGATGAAATAATCGCCACTACTTTCTGCGGTAACTCCTATTAAAACGAGGCGATCTCGAAAAATATTGTTAGGAATGCTTTCTTCTAGTACTTCTGTCAGTGAAACCGTGCGAAAGCCTTCCTGAAAATTGCGATAATTCGCTAATATTTGATATCCTCCTGCTTCTGCGCCGACATATCCGCCATCATTGGACTTAAAGGGAACGATTATTGCTTTTCCTAATTGAGTTTTTTTAGTTTTGGCATCTAGGGCTATGGTTTCAATTCCTTCTGCTTTGAGATATTCTTCAGCTAAAGCGTCGCTGAAACTAGGAATAGTTTTATTGCGCTTATCTCTAAGCGCTAGTAGGACGCGGCGGATCTTCCCATCGCCATCGGGAAGTAAGTCGTTGGCTGCTAATTGACCGGGTTTTTCGAGAATAGGGGAAGATTGTACGCCATCCCCATTGTGACTGCCAAGCACTTTACGAATGCCAATTAGATTTGGGGTCGAGGTAAATACTGCGGCTAGTTCCTCATGTCCGGGTTCTACAGGTAAATCGCGGTAGATATCTAGCCCGATCGCTCTAGGTTGCTGTTGTTTGATTATATTTAGCAGTTTGGCTAAATTAGCATCGGAAATCGGTGAATTGTATTTTTGAATATCGGATTCATTAATTGCGACAAGTACGATGCGCTCGTCAATCTTTTCGGTCGGTCGCCATTGAAAGAATAGATCGTAGGCATCTAGTTCCAAGGGCTGTAATAATCCTAAGAAGCGGAGTCCGAGTAATATACCTGTTGTGGCTGGAACGGTTATGATGAATCCGCGCCATTGCCACAGTCGTTTTTTGAGGTTGTTCCACATTTCTATGTTTTAGAGTTTCTAGAATGGATTGGCAACCAGAGAAAAGTAAAGCCCGCGTTCTTGAAAAGTTTGCTTGTCACCAGAAATTCGACTGAGGGGTATTCCCCAATCTAATCGCATGGTGAGCCGATCGCTCATTTGAAAGCGCAATCCTAAGCCTAACGATACTAGGGTACTAGGATCTGGATTGGTACTGGCATTATAGTTCCATGCTTCGCCAAAATCAAAGAATGGCGCAATCTGTAATAGTCCGCTAATTTCCGGAATATGCATGACGGGAATGCGTACTTCCGCTGAGAAAAGCAGCCCGTTATCGGATAGGGCTGCATTCTGAGCGAATCCGCGTAGGATATCCTGTCCGCCAAAGGCGATCTGTTCCTGCGACAGCAGCGGGCGATCGGCAAGTTGCAGGTCGGCTCGGATCAGCAATAGGGTTTCGGGTGCGAGCAGGCGGACATATTGGGCTTGTCCGCGCCAAGACACGAATTGACTGTCTGGGGAGGTGGAGTTGATGGTCGAGCCGAAGGCGTTAATCCCTAGACTAAATTGAGAACGTGCGGCAAATACTTGTTCGCTGCTGCGTTGCACGTATTCTTGAAAGAATCGTAGAGCGGAGATGCTTGTAATGCCATTATTGCAGTCACATCCATTGGTCGGATAGGGAATCTGTCCACCAAATAGATAGGCGGCACTAATACTATGGCTTAAGGTCAAACCTAGGGCGAATTCCTGAGATACGCTTTGGAGAAAAGGTTGGCGGATGGTGAGGTCGTAATTTTTTGAGTTAGAGGTAATATTGAGAATATCAAAAGGAGGCTTGATGACGTTACTAGCGGAAGTTCCAAAGCTAAAGCTAAACGTACCATTGTATGGATTAAAGGGAATTGTGTAACTGGCATTGATGGAGTTGCTTCCCGTGCTATTGGCATATTTGAGACTGAGCCGATCGCCCAGTCCCGTAAGGTTCCCTTCAACATATTCGATTTGGCGGCGATCGGTGCCGACGCTAGGCGTGCCACTATTGTCGAGGGTAATGGGCAAGCTGAAGGTTTTGGCTTCGGTAACTTTGACTTCTAAGTTGTTTAATCCAGGTTGCAAACTCGGGGATAAATTGGCTGAGATGCTCTCAACTAAGGGATTGATTTGGAGTAGTTGCAGGGATTCTAGTAGTCTGTTGGTGTTGAGGGGCTTTTGGGTGGCGATCGCTATGCGCGATTGAATGTATCCTTGGTTGAGTCTGGTCAGTCCAGTGACTTTGATTTCCTCAATTCCACCTTCGACAATTTGAATTCTAATGGTTCCACCTTGAAAGCTTTGTTCGGGAATATATGCCCCAGAAGTAACGTATCTGTTGTCTAGGTATAGCTTGGTAACTTTGGTACGGATTTGAAATAATTCGTTAATGGAAATAGGTCTATTGAGATATTCGTTGGTGATTTTTTCTAGTTCTTCATCGCTAAAAACCGTGCTGCCAACGATCTCGAATTTCTTGACGACAATGATTTCCGAATTATTGTTGCTGGGGATTTCTGGGACTTGCGGTGTTGTGGGCGCGAGTAGGCGATCTGGGGAGGGAAGTTTGGTGGGTTCAGAAGGATTTGTGGGGATGGGTTTGGGATTGAGGTCGGGGGCGATCGGGCGGTTGGGAGGAATGATGGTTTGAGCGACTAATTCTTGAGTGAAGAAGTTAGAAGCGATCGCCAATACAAAAATAATTTTTTGCATCCAAAAACGATCTGGGAATATGTTCACGCGAAGTCTATTCACCAAAGTGTCACTCCTGAAGCCAAAAAACTGTATGTGAAAAATCTAGCATAGTAGATTCAAAAATTTTCGTAATATAGAAGTCATAAATCATTTATGAGAAAAATAGGGCTCTTCGACTTCGCTCAGCCAAAGTATCCCGATGGCTGAGCGAAGTCGAAGCC
>NZ_LIRE01000162.1 GCF_001402795.1 Pseudanabaena sp. 'Roaring Creek' | reverse complement strand
TATAGCTATATTCACTTAAGTCAGGACATCAAACCCAAGAGAGAGTTGCGGCGCTTCGCGCCGCAACTCTCTCTTGGATTCACTGACTATAGCTATAACACCAAGTTTATCAGGACATATATCAGGACATAAGAGACTGGCAAAAAAATGACTAGCAAAAGCTAAATTACAAACCAAAAGCCGTAGAGTTGAGCCCCTACGGGGCTCAACTTTATGGCTTTTGGTAATTTATTTTGTGCAAGCATTTATAATTCGAGGCTCTCTAAGTTTTCTGGTTTAAGATCGCGTTCCATTAGTCCCTCAACGGCTTGTTGTAATGTAATTTCTCCTTTTAGCAGTCGATATACATAACGCGATACGGGGACACTTATTTTTTCCCGATCGCTAATTTCGATCAGTACGTTAGCCGTATTTACTCCCTCAGCCGTACCCTGCACCTGCGCGATCGCCTCGTCGAGACTCAGCCCCTGCGCGATCGCATAGCCCACTTGATAATTGCGACTGAGGTTGCTATTGCAGGTAGCCAGCAAGTCGCCTAAACCCGATAAGCCCCAAAAAGTTTCAGGTTGCGCCCCAAAATAAACGCCGACCCGAATAATTTCGATCAGCGATCGGGCAATCAATGCCGATTTAGCATTTGTACCCAAATTTAAACCGTCACAAGCCCCCACAGCGATCGCAATAACATTTTTAAGCGTGCCACCTAACTCCACCCCGATGGGATCGGAATTTGTATAGACTCGAAAATTTCGCGATGCAAAAATATTTTGAATTAATTGAGCAGCATCAGCGTTATGGCTAGCAACCACTGTTGCCGCAGGCTTACCCTCCATAATTTCTTTGGACAGATTGGGACCCGACAAAACAACGAGGGGATGGTTGGGGACTAAGGATTGCCAAATTTGGGAGGGAGTTTTGCCCGTCGTGGGTTCTAGCCCCTTAGTGGCACTAACCACAACTGCGTGGGGGAGAAGATGAGCAGTTTGTAATTTTTCAGCGATCGTTCTTACACCCTTAATCGAAACTGCGGATATAATCGCATCACTATTACTTACCAATGCCGCGAGTGACGATTGACTTTGGCGCGACCAGATTTGAACATGGCAGTCATTTCTTTGAACGAGATTAGCTAGCGCCGATCC
The DNA here is from genome assembly GCF_001402795.1 of Pseudanabaena sp. 'Roaring Creek'. Classification (GTDB taxonomy): domain Bacteria; phylum Cyanobacteriota; class Cyanobacteriia; order Pseudanabaenales; family Pseudanabaenaceae; genus Pseudanabaena. The sequence continues at coordinate 3,468 of NZ_LIRE01000162.1, read as the reverse complement.
CCATGCCCCAGATCCAATGATCGTCACATTCTTTAAGTCTGATTTCATGTTTTGCATAATTATTTTGGTTAAACCCAAAGGAGAATAGCCAGTTTGAACCATTTTCCTTTGTTAGAAGTCAGGCATTAGCAAAAACAAGACTAGAAGCCAAACTCCAAATCGAGACGGTGATATAATAGCGTGCAAAAGCCTCTCAAGTCTTAAAACTCTGATAGGTGAGATGTTGATTTACTTTAACTATCAATATCCCATCAAGAGCATTGATTGATGAGGGGTACTTTCGCTCATTTCTTGAGGAAGGCTGGCAACAATGATCGAAATGAAGGTGGCTGGGATTGCTATTGATGCGGTCAGCCGTAATCCTATCGTCCTACTGCGAGATACTTTAGAACGGAGAGCTTTACCGATCTGGATCGGCGAGGCTGAGGCAAGAGCCATTAATGGCGCGATCGAGGGCAGACCCTTAGAACGTCCGATGACCCACGATCTCATGCTGAATTTCTTAGATGCATGGGGCATAACCGTGGAACGAGTCGTCGTTCATGCTCTCAAAAACAGTACTTTTTATGCTGTGGTAACGGTATCACAGGGAGATATCAAAAAGGATATGGATGCGCGTCCTAGTGACGCGATCGCGATCGCGGTTCGGGCTAAATGTCCGATATGGGTAATGGAAGAGGTAATTCTCGAAGCTTCAATTCCTGTGGATCAAGATGCAGATGAGGCAGAAAGAAGAGCATTTCGTGAATTTTTAGCAAAACTCACCCCAGAAGAGTTGGTTAAAAAAAGTGGGTTAGAAAGTAATTAAAAAGTTAAACAATTCAACCCTAATCAAGTAGTATTGCTAGCGCCAAATGTATCAAACCCAAATGAAGATGCACCGCAAGGCGATGTATAGCATTAGTCAGTTATATTAGGGCATAAAACCCAGAAGATTGTTGCGGCGCAAAGCACCGCAACAATCTTCTGGGTTTTATGCCCTAACTTTGGCGATAGGTTAGTTGGCAGAATTAGTATTTGAGACTAGGTTAATAATTCCACGCAAACGAGATTCACTAGGCTTGAGATCATTCTTGAGATCGTTATTAGTTTGGTTGATCCCAAACTGTCTTTCGGCAACTTCGCCTTCTTTACCTAATACCTTTATTGGTTGATTGTTGTAGCTTAGGGCAACCGAGGACGCATTGCCAACTCTGATGGAAATTAGGCGATCGCCAGACCAAGCGACCTTTTTGCCTTCATTTAGTACGCCCTCAAATTCAGTCTTTCCATCAACCGTAACGCGCATCCAAGATTCTCCTTGCATGACCAGCCCCACATTAACAGGCTTATTACCGACAAAGGTAAAATCACCGTTAGCACCTATCTTGGCATTATTGGACGAATTATTATCTGAAGTAATCCCGCTACCCATAGTCCAACTCATAAGCAAATTATTGAGTCTAGAACTAGTCTCAACTGCGACATTAGCTGCTGGTTTACCAAGATTATCTTTAGCAAGGGTGGGAACTTTAGAGTTTGGTACTGAACTGACTACGGGCAAGTTTAAATTAAGCGGAGATGCCATAGCCGTTGGGTCAGTAACACCTTGTTTGAGGATTTCTAGACCACCAATTTTGGGTAGGAGGCTTTCGGTGGGTTCCACAAGCTTCGATCTGGAGTTGCCAAGCTGAGCGGCGTTACTAAAGTTAGTTTGACTGTCGTTAATCTTGTTGGCATCAGGGGAATTCATAAAGGTTGCCAGCAAACTAACTGCCCCCGCGATCACCCCAACATAAAGTGCATATAGGTGTAAGGGTCTTAGCTCGGCAGCAGCGCTACCAGCCCATTTTTGTTCTGGCAAAACTGGATTGAGGGGAAATTCCTCAGAAAGATCGCCAACTCCTAAAGCAGTACCATACTTGCGAATAAATCCACGTACATACACAGGCTCAGGCAACGATTCCATTTCACCATCTTCGATCGCCCGTAGGTATCGTTCAGAAATTAATGTGGTCGCAGTTAGGTGAGGAATTGATAGCTCTTTATCTTCGCGAACTCGCTTAAATTGCGCTCCGATTTCTGCTAATTTCTCTGCTTGCTTCGAGGTTGTAATATTCACAATACTCACAGACATTTAGAAAGAGATTGGACTGACTGACTCAAATGGGCTTTCAGTCGAACTTGGACAACCACAAGTTCTATGTAGAGCGTTGTTATATGGAGCAATCGAATTTAATTTAGATTACCTACCTTGACTAATATAACATTCTGCAAAGTTTTCACAGCAAATTATACCAAAACTAATTCTATACCGATTCATGAAAATGTGATAACACTTTTGCGAATTAAAAACTGAATCTCGTAGGGGTTTTTCAAGTTAAGAAATGGCGTAGCCATTTCTTAACTTGGTATTAGCTGTAAACATTGTTTTTGACGAAAGGGTCGATTTAAGAAGTCTAAGCCGCTCTCACCTAATTGAGGACAACTATAAGTAATTGTGCAAAATAAGTTACTGCAAGGTTGCACCCCTAAGGGATGTAACCTTGCGGGTTTGGTGTAATATTACGCCTAGCTACTTAGCAACTGAGATTAGCAACTGAGATTAGCAACTGAGATTAGCAACTGAGATTAGCAACTGAGATTAGCAACTGAGATTAGCAACTGAGACTGTTAAGTAGCTAGGATACAAGGTCGCGATCTCGCGATCGCTTAAATGTCTATAGGTTCCGCTTTTAAGGTTATTGAGCGAAATTGAGGCGATCGCCACTCGATGCAATGCTAAAACTGGATGCCCGAATTGTTCCGCCATTTTCCGAATTTGACGATTGCGCCCTTCAGACAGAACTATTTGTAATAGGGTGCGGGAATTCTGGTGGGGGGGATGTTCTACTTGAAGAACATTGACGATAGCAGGAAAAGTCCGTTTACCCTCAAGCATAATTCCCTCTTGCCATTGTTTAATCTTTTGCTCGTTGGGAATGTCCTTGACCCAAACTTCGTAGGTTTTGGAAACGTGATGCCGAGGATGCATTAAGTAATTGGCAAATTCACCATCATTAGTGAGGATCAATGCTCCACTGCTGTTGTAGTCCAGCCTTCCCACGGGATAAATATGTTTGTATGGGGATGGCAGAATGTCTATCACAGTCCTGCGGGATTGGGGATCGTTACAGGTACAAACTACACCGATGGGTTTATTAAGTAGTAGATATATAAACTGGGGAGCATGGGTTTGCAATAACTTGCCATCAACTTCAATGCGATCGCGCTCTGGGTCGGCTTTAGTTCCCAATTCTGCGATCGTCTGACCATTGATTGCCACCCTGCCAGCCAAAATTAGCTGCTCGGCTTCTCTACGAGAGGCAATGCCATGCCTAGAAAGAATTTTTTGTAAGCGATCGCCCATGCCAAATTTCAACCGATTAATCGTATAACCAGCATAACAATGATATAGCAGTGATATAGCAGTAGCCAGTTATGTTAGGA
>NZ_LIRE01000161.1 GCF_001402795.1 Pseudanabaena sp. 'Roaring Creek' | reverse complement strand
CGCTCAGCCAACGTTAGCTGAGCGAAGTCGAAGCTAGATAACTTTGGTGGGACATTTTTTATCCGCAGGAGCTTAAGGGTTTTCAAGTTAAGAAATGGCGTAGCCATTTCTTAACTTGCTATAACAGTGATGCTTTGCATCACTATTACAGAATTACAGAAAAAGTATTAAGCACAGATGTTAAGCGCATAAGTCCACTCCATAGTCTGACAAATGGGTGCGAATGCCCACGGTCTCAAAAAAGTCGCGAGTTTTGGCGATCGCACGATCGATTCGCGATTCTTCCGTACCATCAACAAGACCCCAAACGCGATCAGCGTATTGCAGTAGCTTTTGCCGCTTTCCATCGCGTTGAATCGTCAACAAGTTGGGTAATACGATCGCTAAGATTTGGGCGTGATCGATACCATGTAACGCCGTTAGCTCATGACCGATCGCATGATTAGCCCAGTCTTGGGGCACGCCAGCACCGATCGATCCACTCAAAGCCATCGTGGCACATCACATCAAATTAGCGCGAGCTTCATAAATGTGTAAGTTCGCCTAGCGAACTTTACACACTATAGCTAAAACGTCAGATCGTCCGATCGCGAACCAGAGTAGATCATGCCTTTGCTAAAGTTTACGCTTAGGGGTTCGCCATCGCGGATAAAGCCCGTGGCATTATGCACGCCAATTAATACGGGAACGCCAAGCTTTCGACCGATCGCTACGGCATGGGAGTCAAGGCTTGCCTCTTCGGTGATTACTGCGGATGCCTTGCGCATTACCTCGATATAGTCGGCATCAGTGCGATCGATGACGAGGATTTCACCTTCGTTAAAGTCGCGCACATCGAGATGGTGAAAAGCGACCCTAGCTCGACCGTGAACGATGCCCGAACCAATGCTTAAACCTTTACCGACCACCGATGACACGAACTCAACCTTGATCAGATCGGTCGATCCCGCTACATCCTGCAAAGTCCCTGCCGACATGACAACGAGATCGCCTGCGGAAAGCAATTTCATCTCTTGGGCGAGGTTGAGGGCTGCCTCAAAGTTTTGGCGAGCTGATGGTAAGGAGATTAATACCATCGGTTGTACGCCCCAAACCATTTGCAAGCGTCTCGCTACTTGAACATTGGGGGTAACCGCTAAAATGGGAATCGGTGGGCGGAACTTGCTGACGTTACGAGCCGTTGAACCCGTTTTCGTTAGGGTTACGATCGCTGCTGCCTTGAGTTGGATCGCAATATTACCTACGGCTTGACTGATTGCATTGGGAATAGCACGCCCCATACTTTCTAGGGGTTGCATTTTAAGATCCTGCTCTCTTTCAATGCGAACGGCAATTCTTGCCATGGTTTCCACTGCCAAAATGGGATATTTACCCACCGCAGTTTCGTTGGAGAGCATGACCGCATCGGTACCATCGATGATCGCATTGGCTACGTCGGAGATTTCCGCACGGGTGGCGCGAGGGTTGTTCACCATGCTATCGAGCATCTGTGTTGCCGTAATGACGGGGATGCCAAGGCGATTGGCAGTTTTAATCAGTTGCTTTTGGGCGATCGGCACATCTTCCGCAGGAATTTCCACCCCGAGATCTCCCCGCGCTACCATTACGCCATCGCAAACCGAGAGAATCGCTTCCATATTGGCGATCGCTTCATGCTTCTCGATTTTGGCGACGACGCTGGCTTTGCGTCCCGAAGCCGCAATCAAATCCTTAACTTCCAGTACATCTTCAGGTGTGCAGACAAAACTAAGGGCAACCCAGTCCACACCCTCAGAGAGTCCAAAGCGTAAATCTTCGCGGTCTTTATCGGTCATGGCACTGACCGATAAATGCACGTTGGGGAAGTTTACCCCTTTATTATTTGAAAGTGTGCCACCAATGACGACACGACAATAGAGATCGCCTAATTCTGCATTGACATCTTCAACGACCATCTCGACCTTGCCATCATCGAGCATGATGACCGCGCCAATGGGCACTTCCTCCGCTAAGGTGTCGTAAGTAATGCAACTAATTTCAGAATTGCCATCAACCTTGCGACTAGTGAGCGTAAATTTATCGCCCTTATTTAGGGTAATCGGTCCTTCTTTAAAGACTCCAAGGCGAATTTTGGGACCTTGCAAATCCTGCAAAATGCCAACGGGTTGATTTAATTCACTGGATACCTGACGAATATTGCAAATGCTGCGATGGTGATCGGCATGGGTGCCGTGGGAAAAGTTGAGGCGAAAAGTACTAGCGCCTGCTTCAATGAGCTGGCGAATCATATCGGGGCTACTGGTCGCGGGTCCAATAGTAGCAACAATTTTTGTGCGACGAAAAGTTTCTCTAACGGTCATGGATTGTCAGCTAACGGCGAACCTCAAACATACCAGAATCTCATGACAATTCTTCATGCGATGTCATTCTCTGGGGCAAGAGGAGCGTTCTCTCCCAGAAAATCCATTTGGTACAAAATTAAAATCGGTCATGGGACTTATCTATTAAGTAGCTAGGCTTAATTAATTACAAATCCAAACCCGTAAGGTTGCGCCCCTGCGGGGCGCAACCTTACGGGTTTGGGAATTTATTTTGCACAATTACTTATCTACTTTTGTGTTTCTTTTGTGTTTCTACAGCTAGGGCATAAAAAACATAAAGACGAATGGCGGAGCAAAGCGCCGCCATTCGTCTTTATGTTTTTTATGCCCTAAGCAAACCTTGCATTGCTATATTGTGTCAAAATATTAAGCGTGAGAGTAATTTTTGACCCAACCCAAATTTCTCGACCTACTGCGATCGCCCTTGGTAATTTTGATGGCGTACATGTAGGTCATCGTTGTGTGATTGCGCCTATTTTGCCCAAGGCGCTACGCGATCCAAGTTTAACCAGCACCGTTGTTTCTTTTTCACCCCATCCTCAAGAATTTTTTAGCCAAAAGCAGCGATTACTCCTCGCCCCCTTCGATGAAAAAGTCGCCCTGTTAAAGTTGCTGGGGGTCGAGCAGTTAGTTTTGCTGCCCTTTAATGCCGATCTTGCCAAACTTACAGCAGCAGAATTTATTCAGAAAATCTTGATTGATTCTCTCCAAGTTGAACTCATTAGTGTGGGCTTTGATTTTCACTTCGGACAAAAACGTCAGGGAAATGTTACCGATTTACATAATATTTGGGGCGATCGCTTGACGGTCATTCCAGAGCAGACAATGCAAATTAACGATCCATCACCAATTAGGATCAGTAGCTCCAATATTCGTGTTGCTCTGGCTAAGGGGGAAGTTGATCTTGCGAATGCTCTGCTTGGTCGTCCTTATAATCTTGTGGGCAAAGTCATCCAAGGCAAGCAGTTAGGGCGAACTATCGGTTTCCCGACTGCAAATCTTGATCTCCCTCCTCAAAAGTGTTTGCCCCGTGATGGGGTTTATGCTGTACGGGTAAATATTAGCTCTAGCTCTAAGCCCATATTTGGGGTAATGAATATTGGTTTAAGACCCACAGTAAATGGCGATCGGCGATCTGTGGAAGTGCATCTATTTGATTGGCAAGGCGATCTATACAATCAAGAGCTAAATGTAGATCTCGTCAAATTTATTCGCCCCGAACAGAAATTCGCTTCCCTAGATGCCCTCAAAGATCAAATTAAAGCGGACTGTCAGACAGCATTAGAGCATTTTGCGGTTTTGACTTAACCCACTAATAAAAAGCCTCAGACAAATTAAAAAGGTTTATTTTATTGACGTAGATTTTAGATGATCAGAGATTGCAGACTATTTTAGTTCGGATTTCCATTAAATATCGAACTCTTGATGAAATACCAGCAATTCTCATTATGAAAGCAAGCTAGTCAAACCATTGATATTAGGGTTATTGTTAATGTCATCAGGATGATCATGATTCATGCAGGGCAAGATCTTTGAAACAACAAGGATCGTTCGACACAATAGTAGGATTTTTTCGACAACTACTAGAATCATTGCCAGACAAG
>NZ_LIRE01000160.1 GCF_001402795.1 Pseudanabaena sp. 'Roaring Creek' | reverse complement strand
TCTGTCTACGTTGTCGATGGCTTCGACTTCACTTCGACAAGCTCAGTGCATCGCGCTCAGCCATCGGGCGGATCTATAAGTAAAGCAGTAACTTGTTCCCTGAGCGCAGTCGAAGGGATGGTAAATGGTATCTAGCTCCCTGAGCGCTTGCCCTGAGCTATGTCGAAGGGAAGTCGAAGGGACGGTAAACGAAGCCGAAAAGTCCCCGCCGCGTGGATAATTGATCTGTCTACGTTGTCGATGGCTTCGACTCCGCTCAGCCATCGGGCGGATCGCATTCAGTCATTTAGGGATCGTTCCCTGAGCGCAGTCGAAGGGAACACACTTGGTAAGAATAATTTAGATGAGAGGCAGAAATGAAGAAATGGACTAAAACGAATCTTGGAGATTGTTGTGAAATCGTTTCAGGGTCAACTCCAAGCACTAATGTTGAATCTTTTTGGAATGGCAATATTTGTTGGGTTACTCCTAAAGATTTAAGTCATCTTAATGGAGCTTATATTTCTGATACTCCTCGCAAACTCACACAATCAGGTTTAGATAGCTGTGGGGCTTCAATTCTACCTAGCAATTCTGTGCTGTTTAGTTCCCGCGCACCTATCGGACACGTTGCGATTAACTCTGTTCCAATGGCTACGAATCAAGGTTTTAAGAGCTTTATACCAAAAGACAATAGAGTGTATTCTAAGTTTTTATATCATTGGCTGCGAAAAAATCGTGCTTATCTAGAGGGGCTTGGTAATGGTGCAACATTCAAAGAAGTTTCTAAAAGTATTGTATCTAGAGTCGAAATTTCATTACCTCCATTAGAAGAACAAAAACGTATAGCAGAGATACTCGATCGCATTCAGTTACTAATATCAAAACGCAAAGAGGCGATCGCAAAACTCGACACCCTCACCCAATCCATCTTCATAGAAATGTTCGGTGATTCAGTTGCAAATCCAAAAAATTGGGATGAAAATAAAACTTTAGGAGAAGTTTCTGACATTGTTTCAGGAATTACAAAAGGACGAAAGCTAAATGGTCAGAGTGTTCGAGAAGTTCCTTATTTAGCTGTTGTTAATGTTCAAGATCAAAAACTTGATCTGAGTGTAATAAAAACAATTGAAGCCAAAGAAGATGAAATCGAACGCTATAGATTGCAAGTAAATGATTTAGTTCTCACTGAAGGAGGCGATCCTGATAAGTTAGGCAGAGGTACTATTTGGCATGGTGAACTACCTGAATGCATTCACCAAAATCATATTTTTCGAGTTCGCATTAAATTAAATGAACTGCATCCAAGATTTTTGATGTGGTTGATTGGCAGTAAAAGAGGGAAAAGCTACTTTCTCAAGTCAGCCAAACAAACAACAGGTATTGCGTCTATTAACATGACACAATTAAAAGGTTTCCCCGTTTTGATACCACCTCTCCAACTACAAAAAGAATTTGCTCAACGAGTCGAAGCCGTAGAAAAACTCAAAGCAACACATCGCGCATCCCTTAGCCAACTCGAAGCCCTCTTTGCCTCATTACAGCATCGCGCCTTTAGAGGAGAGTTGTAGCTTAGATACAATTCATTTAGAGTATAGAAATAAATGGAGAAAAAGCCATGCAAACCACCGCAGCGATCGAGCAAACAATCTTAAACAACATCCGCCAACTACCACCCGAAAAGCAGCAAGAAGTCCTCGACTTCACCGAAGCCCTTCGCAAAAAACTTGCACCAAAAAACAAGCTATCTATGCGCCAAATCGCCAAACTGCCCCTAGCCCAAAGGCATCAGTACCTCGCGCAATACATCCCCGCAACCGCCCAAGACTTTCGCAATGACCCAGAACTAACTGAATTTTCGGTACTCGACACCGCAGACTGGGATATTGGCTATGAGTAATCCCAATCGTGGTGAAATATGGCTAGTTGACCTCAATCCAACCAGAGGACAAGAGATTCAGAAAATCCGTCCAGTAGTAGTTATTAGTGCTGAATCCTTTAACTCTATTCCTTTAAGGATTGTCATCCCGATTACAAGCTGGCAAGAAAAATTTAGCGATCGCCCCTTCATGGTCAAAATTGAAGCCAATTCAGATAACCAACTAGATCGCGACTCCGCAGGAAATGCCTTGCAAGTTCGCAGCCTGTCTACCGAGAGATTTGTTAAACAGTTGGGGCAAGTATCCGATGAAACTCTACAGGAACTCTTATCTTGTCTAATTGTTTGTGTCGATTATGAGCCAAGCGATTAGATAACATCAGTATTGATAAGTTCAGCATCTAAAGCTCAAAACGAGAAATAAACCTTTTAAATTAAAGTTAACAAGTTTGCAAGATGCTGAATAGACAAGGTTTTCTAAAGCATAATCTTTAAAATTTCGGGCTATAGATTGCAGTTTATTAGGATATAGAAACATGGCACAGTTCACCTTTCTCAAACCAGAATTTCCCGCAATCTACGAATCCGCCCACAAAGCCTTTAGAACCGCCTACCGCGATCCGCGTACAGCCTGTTTCTATGCCCGTCGCGCCCTAGAACTAACCGTCAATTGGCTATACAAATACGACACATCCCTGAGACTCCCCTATCAAGACAACCTCAGCGCCCTAGTCCATGAGCCAACCTTTAAAACCCTCGTCGGCGAAGCCGTCTTTAACAAAGCCAAATACATCATCCGACTAGGCAACCTCGCAGTCCATAACGAGCGAGCCGTCCCTGCCAACGATGCCATTAATGCAGTTCGTGAATTTTTTCATGTCGCCTACTGGTTAGCCCACACCTACGGACGCACCCACAAACCCGAAGCAGGATTACAATTTGACTCGCAAGCAATCCCCCAAGAAGCCACATTACCAAAACAAACCGTTGCCCAACTCCAAAAACTCGAAACCGAACTAAGTGATCGCGATGAAAAACTATCCATACTCTTAGCCGATAAAAATGCGATCGATGATGAACTAAAACGACTCCGCGCCGAACTCATCGCCGTCAAACAAGCCAATACAGTCCAACCAGATACCCACGACTATTCCGAAGCCCAAACCCGCGACCTATTTATTGACCTGTTACTCAAAGAATCAGGCTGGGTATTGGCTTCGGCTCCGATGGCTTCGACTTCGCTCAGCCAGCGTAGACAACCTAGCTCCCTGAGCGAAGTCGAAGGGACGGCAAACGAAGCAGAAAAGTTTGAAGGGAAGGAAGGGACAGCAAACATAACCAGAGAGTTTGAAGTCTCAGGAATGCCCAACACCACAGGCAAAGGCTACGTCGATTATGTCCTCTGGGGTGACGATGGCAAACCCCTCGCCCTAGTCGAAGCCAAACGCACCAAACGCAGCCCCAAAGAAGGACAGCAGCAAGCAAAACTCTATGCCGATTGTCTCGAAGCCCAATTTGGTCAACGCCCGATCGTCTTCTTCACCAATGGCTACGAGCATCACATCTGGGACGACACCAACTACCCATCCCGCCAAATCCAAGGCTTTTATAAAAAAACAGAACTAGAACTCCTCATCCAACGCCGCACCACCCAGAAACCTCTCACTACCGCAAACATCAATCCTGCGATCGCTGCTCGTCATTACCAAGTTCGCGCCATCCGTAAAGTTTCCGAAGCCTTCGAGACTCACAAAGAACGCAAAGCCCTAATTATTATGGCGACAGGCGCGGGCAAAACCAGAACCGCGATCGCCCTAGTTGATTTACTGATGCGTTGCAACTGGGTCAAACGCGCCCTATTTCTAGCTGACCGAGTATCTCTAGTTAACCAAGCGATCGGCGTATTCAAAAAGCATCTACCCGACTCTGCACCCGTAAACCTACTCACCGAAAAAGACACCGAAGGGCGCGTCTATGCCTCTACCTATGGCACGATGATGGGATTGATTAATGGCACTAAAAACGGTCAAAAACGCTTTGGTGTCGGACATTTTGACCTCATTATCATCGATGAAGCCCACCGCTCCGTCTTCCAGAAGTACCGCCATATATTTGACTACTTTGACTCCCATCTCCTCGGACTCACCGCCACACCCAAGGATGAAATCGATCGCAACACCTACGGCTTATTTGACCTAGAAAACGGTGTACCTACCGATGCTTATCAACTGGAAGATGCTGTCAAAGATGGATATCTAGTCCCCACTCAAGCCATATCCGTACCCCTCAAATTTCAACGGGAGGGCATCAAATATGATGAACTTTCGGAAGCAGAAAAAGAAGAATGGGACGCAATGGAATGGGATGAAGAAGGCAATATTCCCGATTGCATTGAAGCAGGAGCATTAGACCAGTGGTTATTTAATCAAGATACCGCCGACAAAGTTCTAGAGCATCTCATGACCAGAGGATTAAAAGTAGCAGGCGGCGATCGGCTCGGTAAAACCATCATCTTCGCCAAAAATCAAAAACACGCTGAATTTATCGAAGACCGCTTCAACATCAATTACCCGCACCTCAAAGGCACATTTGCCAGACTGATCACCAATAAAACCACCTATGCCCAAACTCTAATTGATGACTTTTCTAAAAAGGATAAAGCCCCCCATATCGCCATCTCCGTCGATATGCTCGACACAGGCATCGATGTGCCTGAAGTCGTTAACCTCGTCCTTTTCAAACTGGTACGCTCCAAAACTAAATTCTGGCAAATGGTCGGACGCGGCACTCGTCTCTGTCCCGATCTATTTGGCGATGGTCAAAACAAACAATTTTTCTATCTATTCGACTACTGCCAAAATCTCGAATTTTTTAAACAGAATATTCCCACCGTTGATGCGCCTATCCCCAAGTCTTTAGGCAAGCAACTATTTACCACCAGACTAGATCTAATCGCCGAATTAGATAGGCAGCTTATGGCTTCGACTGCGCTCAGCCAACGCATACCATCTAGCTCCCTGAGCGAAGTCGAAGGGACGGCAAACGCAGCAGAAGATGCCAGTGAGGTTTTGGCTTCGACTGCGCTCAGCCAGCGTAAAAAATCTAGCTCCCTGAGCGCAGCCGAAGGGACGGTAAACGAAGCAGAAGATGCCAGTGAGGTTTTGGCTTCGACTGCGC
>NZ_LIRE01000015.1 GCF_001402795.1 Pseudanabaena sp. 'Roaring Creek' | reverse complement strand
GCCATTTCTTAACTTGGTATTATAAGTTATGGGAGAGAGCGAGAAAATACCCGAAAATAGAGCGATCGCCAAAATTCTTTGAGCGGATAAGCAATAAAGGTAATGGGATTAATAGTAACGATAATATCGCGAAATCCGTACTGAGCTAAAGTAGCGATCGCCCAAGCTACAAAACTTGCTGACATAACACCATAGGGATTGAGATCGCTTTTGAAAGGTCCTAAAATTAATTTGCGAATCAGGCAAGGGGCATCAAGGCGGCGCAATGTCACCAGATCGCCGATCGCACGCTTCGAGAGTTCATACAATGGGCTGAAGGCAGGATTAACTTCCGCTTCCGATGTATTTACCCAGATTTCTTTGGAAGTTATGGATTTATCTTCAGTTTTATCTTCAGCTTTATCTGCGATTAAGGACTCTAGGAATAAATCCATCCAACGGAAAACAGAAAAGGTATTAACCTCATAGGATTTGTAAATTGATGCGGAATCTCTCGCCCCCAATAAATTAATGCCATGATTGAGGATGAGAATATCGACTTTTTGCAAGCGATCGCGTAGGGCTGATTCGTTACCTAACTGCCATGTCAAAACCTCTATTTCGCGATCGGTTTGGCGATCTGCCTCGGCAGGAAAAGTAGCCTGCGGCGAAGTCGTTAACGCAATCACCTGCGCTCCGCGCTTAGAAAGCTCTGACACCAAAGCCCGACCCATCGTTCCTGACGCGCCCGTAATCGCTATTACTTTGTCTTGAAGTGACAAGTCGATACCCTACATTCTTGCTACGGATTTAAACCTACTACAAAAATATGACCTTCACGATCTAAATTGCGATCTAATACCAATTTCCAAAATGGCGTTGCCATTTTGGTATAAACCCAAGAATTAGCGTTGCGGCGCAAAGCGCCGCAACGCTAATTTTTCATTAGGAAAGGAGTAACTGGAAATGGCACTGGTCAGCTAAATCGTGATCGACGTATTTGCGTCGTTTTTATCAGCATGAAATGGACGTTTCAGAATCCATCCCACATTAGCTGACCAGTGCCCTGGAAAACCTTATAAAACCTCATGGTAATTTTATTTTTATTGCTGATTTTTTCTTGTTTTCCAAAATATGGATTAGTGGGAGCATAAACCATCGATAAGCTCATCCATTAGCGAGAGCATGGTGCAAAAGGCGAGACATATGGGAAACTCAGAGCATCTGGCAATATTAAAACAAGGCGTAGCTGGGTGGAATAGATGGAGACTAGAAAATCCTGAAACTATTCCCAATCTGAGTGGGACTAATTTGAGGCGTGCCAATCTACGCGAAGCGGATTTAAGTGGCGTAAATTTGCGTTGGACAAATCTGAGTAATGCCAATTTATTAGGTGCAAATCTCAGTAGATCCGATCTTGTCAAAGCAAATCTGCGCGAAGCGGATTTATATAAAGCAAATCTCAAGGATGCAGAAGTTAGTGGTGCTTATTTAAGTAGAGCCCATTTACGCGAAGCCTGCTTGCAGAGATGCGATCTGAGTTTAGCCAATTTGCAAGGAGCCGATCTCACTAATGCTTATTTTAGTGGCGCAAATTTGAGCGGGGCTGACTTAGATGAGAGCGATTTAAGCAATGCCAATTTAAATGAGACCAATCTAAGTAATGCCATTTTAAGCAATGCTATTCTCACCAACGCCGATCTTCGACGTAGTGACTTAAGCAACGCCAATCTAGAATATGCTAATCTTAGCAATTCAAATTTATCTGACTCAAAACTATGCACGGCTAATTTGAGTCATGCCAATTTGCAAGAATGCGATCTGAGTAATACGACTATTAATCAATCAAATTTAAGTCACGCTAATCTTGCTGATTCAATTCTTAGTAATGCCAATTTGAGTAATGCCAATTTAAGCAACGCCAATCTCAAAAATGCTGTTCTAAGTAATGCCATTCTTAGCAATGCCGACCTGAGTGGGAGTAATTTGGAAGATACAATTCTAAGCGATGCAATTTTGAGTAATGCGAACCTGAGCGGTGCTATTCTCACGGGCGCACAACTCGTTTCGGCAAAGCTAGATGCCGCATTTTTGATCGGTACTAATTTAGTCAAAGCTAATTTGAGGCTAGCTACCCTAAATGGAGTTAGCTTATCTGAAGCTAATCTATTTGGCACAATTATGCCCGATGGTTCAATACAAAATTGCTAAGTATAGCTGTCGCCAATTGTACTAGGACATAAACCCCAAGAATTGACTGGCGGCGC
>NZ_LIRE01000159.1 GCF_001402795.1 Pseudanabaena sp. 'Roaring Creek' | reverse complement strand
TATAGCTGCCGCCAACTGTATCAGGACATAAAACCCCAAAGAGAGTTGCCGCGCGGAGCGCGGCAACTCTCTTTGGGGTTTTGATTTTATCCTAACAAAACTGGCGGTAGCTATACCAAATAGAGAAGGGCGGCGCTTTGCGCCGCCCTTCTCTATATTGGGGTTATTGCAATGCAAGCAAGGATTTCAGCCTTTCACCCAAAAAGAATGAGGTAGCGTTTAGCACCACCTCATTCTTTTTGAGATATTTTGAGATATCTAGATTTAAGCGCTAAAGATTTTAATCGGTTCTAGGGACAGTTTAATGGTTACAATACTAGATCTAGTATTTAATCAAGCATTACAAGATTTCGACTCATGGAAGATAAGTTGATGTTAATGATCCCAGGACCAACACCTGTGCCTGAACAGGCTCTGTTGGCACTGGCAAAAGCTCCCATCGGACACCGTAGCGGCGATTTTAGCAAGGTCATGGCAGATGTGACTGCCAAGCTCAAGTGGCTGCACCAAACTACCAATGATGTATTAATTCTCACCGTAAGTGGTACGGGTGCGATGGAAGCAGGCATCATTAATTTCTTAAGCAAAGGCGATCGCGTCCTTGTGGGAGACAACGGCAAATTCGGCGAACGTTGGGTAGAAGTCTGCCAAGCCTATGGCGTAAATGCTGAAGTTATTAAGGCTGAATGGGGCAAAGCCCTCGATCCTGAAGATTTTCGCGTTAAATTAGAAGCCGACACCAATAAGGAAATTAAAGCGGTTATCATTACCCACAGCGAAACCTCGACAGGCGTTCTTAACGATTTAGCGGCGATTAACCGTTACGTGAAAGCCCATGAAAAGGCGCTAATTATCGTCGATGCGGTGACCAGCTTGGGGGCAATGAATGTTGCCATTGATGAATTAGGATTGGATGTCGTTGGTTCTGGTTCACAGAAAGGCTACATGATTCCTCCTGGGTTGGGATTTGTCGCCGTCAGCCCTAAGGCATGGGAAGCTTATAAAACAGCCAACTTGCCAAGGTTCTATCTAGATCTAGGTAAAGCTCGTAAAGATGCGGCTAAAAATTCCACTCCTTTTACCACTTCGGTAAATATGGTGATGGCATTACAAGCTTCGTTGGAAATCATGCAACGTGAAGGATTAGAAAATATTTTTGCGCGTCATCTTCGCCATCGCGATGCTACTCGTGCGGCGATCAAGGCTCTGAATTTGGGGCTATTAGCTCCCGATGATGCGGCGAGCGCTTCGATTACATCGGTTGTTCCCCCTGAAGGACTTGATGCCGAAAAAATCCGCGCCACGATCAAGAAGAAATTCGATATTGTCATGGCAGGTGGTCAAGATCATCTCAATGGCAAGATCTTCCGCATCGGGCATCTTGGCTTTGTGGGCGATCGCGATATTCTAACGGCGATCAGTGCGTTGGAAGCTTCCATCTCTGCCCTCGGCTATAGTGACTTTACCTACGGCGCTGGTGTAAAAGCGGCGATCGAGGTGCTGAACGGCTAGTGGCTATAGCGTAGCTAAGAACCCGTAAATTTGCGCCCCTACGGGGCGCAAATTTACGGGTTCTTAGTTTGTAATTATAGCTACAGTCACTTGAATTAGGACAAATCAAAACCCAAGAATTAATTGGCGGCGCGAAGCGCCGCCAATTATAGTTGTTTTAAATAACTTGTAGACGGGCTTCGACTTCGCTCAGCCCTCGGTGTAAGCTAGCTGAGCGAAGTCGAAGCTGTAGTTTTTATTTGAATTATCTATA
>NZ_LIRE01000158.1 GCF_001402795.1 Pseudanabaena sp. 'Roaring Creek' | reverse complement strand
CTATAGCTACAGTCACTTGAATTAGGACATGACAAGAATTAATTGGCGGCGCTTCGCGCCGCCAATTAATTCT
This sequence comes from Pseudanabaena sp. 'Roaring Creek', assembly GCF_001402795.1. Taxonomy (GTDB): domain Bacteria; phylum Cyanobacteriota; class Cyanobacteriia; order Pseudanabaenales; family Pseudanabaenaceae; genus Pseudanabaena. The sequence continues at coordinate 14,680 of NZ_LIRE01000158.1, read as the reverse complement.
TGTCATGTCCTAGTACACTGGGCGACAGCTATACTTCCTACCTATTTTCTAGACTTTGATGTAATTTACTAACGGGGATTTGAAATTTTATATCGCGTTTTTGGATAGATTCAATAAGAGGAATATTGTCTCCAAAGTCTGGAAAATTGATGACAGCGTTAACCAACTGCATACCCAATGGTCTTAAATGACCGCCGATTAAATATTCTTGAAAATTCTTAGGTGGCTTTTTAAAATCCTTCTCAAACCACAGACATGTTGATAGGGCAATTTTATCGGTCTTGAAGGCAACTATCCCTAAGAGTTTGAATAAATTGCCAGACTTGATGAGGGCATAGGTTTGTTCTGGCGTGGGATTGACATTTATTCCTAAATTAATCAATACGGTGGCTAAAGGCTTAGGAATAGCACTATCAAGCCCCGTATTTACGGGAGCGAGTAGTAAAGAAGGTTGGTTCTTGATAAAGAGGCTGCTGATTTCGACAAGATTTTTTGACTGCTTGGCATTAGTAGCTCGCTCAACGTAATCAGCAATTAATGCTTTAGCCTCTTTGCTCTTTCGCTTTAGCTCATTAGTCAAGCTTAAAAGACCATCAAAAATATAATTAATTTTGCGATCGAGCTTTGCTGGAGAATCCTTTTTGTTTGCCGTTTCTCTAACTATCCGACCAATCAGTTCTTTCAGCTCTTGCGAATTGTCAATGGAAGGTAAGGCACTAAATGCTTCCAAAAGAGCAATATATTTGCACCCAATACTATGCCCAAGCCAAGCAAAGTTGCGATCGCTGAGGTAAGCTGCATAGTCATATCCGCAGGCTATGGCGATTCTGACTAGCTCTGGCATGATTTCATACTGCTCTTTGATTAAAAAACCAGCTTCAGTATAGTGATCGAAAGTAAAGTTGAATGGTAAGACAACTATGGTATAGCCATCCTCAAATAGCCCCCGAAGCAGAGAACGATAGAAAAACATTGGGAAAAACGTACCGAAGAATGCGCCACCGATGAATTGAATGACTCCCTTTGGTTTTGGGTGTAGCGCCGCCCAGCTATGGGCAATAGGTTGAAATTTCATAAATAAGCTGCTTACGTTAATTACCTGTCAAAAATTAATTCCATTCCACAAAGTTATACCAAAACACAAAATTGCTACGCCATTTTGTGTTTTTAAAAACCTTACTGGGTTTGGTTTTCAATTTTCAAAAGTGTAGCCACACTTTTGAAAATTGGTATCATATGTAAGTAACTGGATACAATTAACACAAAAATTATCCTTGTGATACCAATTCACGAAATTGTGACAACATTTTTGTGAATCAAAAACTAAACCTCGTAAGAGTTTTTAATTTAAGAAATGTCTACGCCATTTCTTAACTTTGGCATGAAATATAGATCGGTGAATAACAGCTTAATAAATGGGATTTAAATAATATTATCCACATTTATCCGCATTTATTAAGCTGCTGAAGTTGTTGCCAATCTATTGAAAATCAGCAATCTTAAACACTTACTTAATGAATTTCCAGAGTGTGCTACCACTATCCCTAGTAGGACCTATTGCCGTTGACACGCAGTAGGCATTGCTTTGACAACCTGCACCCCTAGTATCTAGAAAACCTCCTTGGAAATTAGCATATCCGTTCTGAAGTACGACTTCTTGGGCTAGAGTAACAAAGCCATCTTTAGCATTACTTGGAATGATTTTCCAAGTTCCACTACCGATATCTCTATTAGTACTTGTTGCAGTTGATACGCAGTATTTATCGTCATTGCAACCTGCGCCTCTAGTATCTAGATAGGTAGCATTACCGTACTGGTTTTGCAAATAAAATTCATCATTAGCTAAAACAGGTTTACCGTTGTCTGCGGATCCTTTCTTTGAAACAATTTTCCAGCTACCACTTCCACTATCTCTGTTAGTGCTTGTTGCCGTTGATACACAGTAAACATTGCCCTGACAGCCTGTAGCTCTGGTGTCCAAAAAGCCTCCTTTAAAACCAGCATAGCCATTCTGAATATTGTATATTTCTCCATACTTTAAAGCATTAGCTGGAGGAAGTGGTGAAAGGGATTTCCTTGCATTAACAAGAAAAATCGAATCTCCAGTTCTAGGATTGAACTCAAAGGGCTGTTGCCTTGCTGGTTGCTGTAGTTGCGGAGGAAGCAAATAAAAGATCTTTGTGAAATCGGTTTTAACGTCTTCAGTGGCTCCAGAAACTAAGAAACAGTTTGCATCGGTCTTTTTCTTACCAGTAGTTTGATCGTAAAAAATTTGCGAAAATGCGCTGATGGTCAGAGCATCTACTGGAGAGACGTAAACTAAATATTTCTGAGCAGCTAATTCCTTTGCCTTGGATTCAGCATCTGCAACATTTTCAAAGAAAGAGATCGATGTCTTTGCAATTTTGACAGGGCATTGAGATGCAGGCAGACCCGCAACCACACTGTAGATTCTGCCTTGTGCAGGAGCGTCAATGGTGAAAAGGGTGTTCGTTCCTGGCACTACGGCGCTTGCCCCTTGGAAATCAAACCAACCCTGAGTAAACGAGCCATTAATGCCGTTTTTCTGCCGCGCAGCTTCTAGTACTTGCTTATAAGCGGCTGGAAAATCACTTAAGTTTTCAGGAAGCATCGCACTGAGGTCGAGATTGGGAATCGCCACATCATATTTCAAGATATCGCGATATACCTTAACTCCTTCAGCCTGCTGTTCGGGAGTGACATAAAAAGTGGTTATCCCGCGAGATGGGGGCTGGGTAGCTGTAGCTTGTTGAGCATAAGCTGGGTTTACCCCACCTAGACACAAAACAAAGCTAAGAAGCGCAGCCAAAATTGCAGCTAATTTCTTCACAAAATCTCCTGAATATTCTTCGTTCGTAAAGTTATTTTCAGATCTGTGGTTTTTTATGACCACAACTATTTAGACGTTTAACCGATCGAAATCAGTAATTTTTCGAGTTAGCCACATTTTTTCTACTTGTTTCCCAATTCTTTAGGATTGATGTTTAGACTCGTCGCTCTAATTTTTTGCCTTTGAGTTGTCGCAAAAGCATTTCTACCTCTCCACGAATGGGATACAGTAATTGGCATTTCAAGGCATTCTCATAGGCCTGTATGCCCCCTAAGCAATCGCCTAAATTAGTTAAAGCTTTTCCAAGCCAGTACGAAGTCATTGCAGGGTCATGCTCTTGCAGATCCTGACACCCTTGACAAGCGGCTTGCCAATAATTGATTGCTGTCGAAATTGCGATCGCACGATCGCCCCTATCTGATAATGATGATAATGAATAGCTATCTCCCAGCCATAAAGCAACTGGGATCAATTGCAAACCGCCAATGCGCAAAAGTGCTTTCCCCTGCTCAAGTGCGTGGATGGCTGCTGGATGTTTCCCCGCCAAGGCCAATACGCGGCCGTGCAGAATCCAAGGATTGGCTAACTGTGGATCAAGGGCGATCGCTTGCTGGGAGAGAATACAGCCTCTTTCTTTCTGTTCCAAAGACTCTACGAAGATGCGCCCCGCAGTCGCCCATACTCGCCACCGATCGGGAAACCGCAGCAGCATCTCTTCTATCAAGGGCTGTAAATCCTGCAATTGTTTGGCAGTCGCTAACATCTCGCACAGTCCAAGATAAATTTCACAATCATGGGGATATAGATGATAGGCTTGCCCCATGGCGGCGATCGCCTGTTCGTATTCGCCTGTCTCAAATAGACATTTACCGTAGTAATACCAAGCATGGGGATAATTGGGATATTGGGCGGTCAAGGCTGCTAACACCTTTACCCCTAACTGCCATTCCCCTCGCAAAATATGATAGTAAGCCAGCGATTTTTGCGCATCTGCATTATGAGGTGACAGGTTCAGTAAAGAGGTAAGCATTTTTTTGGTCAGTTTTCCCTCTTGCCCAGACACCAGTCGCATCTGACAACGTCGGTCGATTTGACGTTGGATCGTGCGCATATCATCGGGAGCGATCGCGATCGCCCTGCTTAGCTTATCTATCGCAACAGAAAAATCACCAAGAGCGATCAAGGCATCATAGCTGTAAATTAATGCAAGAAAATCATTGGGGGCGATCGCATCAACCTTTTCTAAGGCGGTTAAAACACCCAAAGGATTCTCCCTTTGCCAATGCACCTCTGCTAAAGCCATCCAATGGGCAATATTGTCAGGCTCGATAACTGCTGCCAAGGTAAAGGACTCAATAGCCCTATGACTTTGATCGCGACAGACAGCTATTAACCCATGAATATGATCTTGAGTTCCTTTTTTCTCAGACCGCAATAAGGCTTTTTGATATACCTCCACGGCATCCGCTTTTAAGCGCATTAATCGTAATATTCTCCCTAGTTGCAGCCACACATTCAGTAATTGCGGCTGCAAGGCAATTACTTGCTGATATTCCGCGATCGCCTGTTGCCAATTCCCCATTTGACAGAGTAAATCTGCAAATTCCAATCTCTTTTTCCAGCCTTGGGGATGCTTTTGGACGTATTTTTGCAGGGAAATAAATTTTTGATCTCTTCTAATTATTTTTTCTTTGAAGTCAATGTAAAAATTTAACTCCAACCCAGAAGACTGACTGAGTTGTACCAATGACGCGGTAATTCTTCCTGACATACGACAGTAGAGTTATAGTTGATTTCTTCTTGATAATTATTGATTACAATTGTTAATTCCCAATCACGGGAAGACAATGACTGCATATCCATATAATCTGCTAAATCCATAGATAATGGGAGGGAATCTATAGCCGTATCATCCTCACCAGCTAGATATTTATTTAAATACTTTTGGAGAAATTTTTTAGCCTTTTTAACGGATCTACGAGCATTATCTTCCGAGATAAATAGTTGCTTAGCTATATCTCTATAGGATTTGTCCTGATAGTAATATAGAATAAAAGAAGCGCTCAAACTCTTAGGCAATAATTTGATTTTGTGCTGAATATATCCCCACAATTCTAAGCTCAAAAGATTAGATTCAGGAACAACACCTGCATAATATAAGGATAGATTCTCCTTTGATTTAATCTTCTCGACATTTTCAATTCTTGTTGACTCATTTCGACGCTTTCGGAGGATATCTATACAGAGATTATGGATGAGACGACTTAACCAAGCTTTAGGATATTTTACCTTAGTCACATATTTTGGCCATTCATGACAGGCTTTGAGCATAGCCTGACTTAAGACATCTTCAGCATCAGTGAAGTTGCCCCCCATCCACTTTAAACAACAGTTGTATAGATAACTTTGATGCAATTGCCATAAATGCCAAAAGTCCAAACTATTATTTTGAGATAAACTCGTCAATCGCATTGAGTTTTGGCAGGCATCTTTTTTTTCTAATTCTGGCAGTAGCAATGGAATCACTCGCTCCGCTATTCCCTGTATATATAAATTTTGTGCGCACATTTGCTCGTTCATCTAAGTTCACCTGAGGCTCTATGGATGACGCTTTTCAAACCAGAATATTTATAGGGATATTATTAACTAGAATAGATAAATCCAAAACGGCTTCTTAGCTTCCTTATAACAAAAAAATTAGTCTAGTTCTAACTAGTATTTAACACTTTAGAAGGGAAGGACTAAAGTATTAAAGAATAGATTTACCTTCATGTAAGCAACACAAAATAGTCGATAAGTACTAATTTTTAAATAATGACTTTGCAAATTACAGTCCAATAAATATACGGATTTTATCTAATTTCTCTGTCTTTAGCAATATCATTTTCAACTTTAAAAAACTGAAAATGATATATACTTTGGCTGTAATTTCTAAAAATTATAGCAAAAATCAGAAAAAACATTTAATGCTGAGATAAAAATTTACACTTATAACGATAAAAGTTATAAAACAAAGGGTTTAGTTAATCAAAATTTAACCTTCACAAGGTTTTATTACCTATTACCAAATAGCCAAAGCATGTAAGTAGTTGGATAAAAAAATAATCAAGTGTTACATAGAGTTACCTAATTCCTTATTCATAAAAAGCTAAAAACTACAGAACAAGGCTTACGAGCTTTGCTTAGCGCAAGGTCTTATACCAAATCACAAAATGGCGTTGCCATTTTGTGATTTTCAAACCCTTACTGGGTTTGGTTTTTAATTCCCAAAAGTGTAGCCACACTTTTGGGAATTGGTATTAATTAATATCGAAATGATTAGCAAGGCATAATTAATGTGAGTTCGGGATAATTTGACATGGGCTTTGAGAAAGGGTTTGCTACGCAAACCCTTTCTCAAAGCCCAAAAGTAAAAGCCTTGCTTAGCAAGGCTTTTACTTTTGGGCTTTTAAAATTTGCCAGCTTAATCTGAACTGACGTTAGTTAAAATCCAGATCGAAATTCTATGGCGCAAGGACTGCTTGTAACTCAAGTTTGTGGTTTTTATATTTAATTGCGCTAAGGGACTTAGTTAAATTTCTAACAAAATTTCCTGCCGATCGCCGATCGCATTTACAACATTGATTCTGGGCAAGCGGTGCTTAAATCCACAGAGAATTTCCCATGAAATTGTACCTAACAGCTCTGCCCAATCATCGGCAGTATTTCCCGATGTCCCACCTAAAAATGTCACCACATCGCCAACGTTAACATCAGGTATATGGTTTACATCGATCGCACATTGATCCATCGTAATCGTGCCGATCTGCGCAACTTTGTGCCCCTTAACCGAAACATGAAGGCGATTGGATAAACCACGGGGAATCCCGTCAGCATAACCGATCGCTACTGTTGCCATTTTCATGTCCGCCTTGGCAATGAACGAACGACCATAACTCACACTCGTTCCTGCCGTGATTTCTTTTACTTGGGTAATACGCGCCTTGACCGTAAGTGCTGGTCGCAAATCCACCAGATGTTGAAGATGGGATGCGGGATAAAGTCCATAAATCCCCAAACCAGTTCTCACAATGTCGTAGTGAATTTGGCGATCGCATAACATCGCGGCGGTGTTGCAAATATGAATATGGGGCGGATCGATACCTTCAGCCTGAAGCTCGGCAATGACCTGCTGAAATCTTTGAGTCTGTAACTGCATGAAGGTAAGATCGCGATCGTCGGCAGTGGCGAAGTGGGAATAAACGCTGAGAATTTCTAGATTTGGTAAATGCTGTACGAGTTTGATAAAGGCGATCGCCTCCTGCCAATTTACCCCCAGCCGCGACATACCCGTATCAATCTTGAGATGGACGGGAATCTGCGCCCCAATATTGGCGAGGACTTCATGATAAATCAGCGCTTGTTTGGCATTGCAAATAGTTGGCTGAAGACGATATTCGGCGATCGCTTTGATCTCATCCACACCGTTAGTCGCCCCTAAAATGGCGATCGGAGCCGTAATCCCTGCATTGCGCAACTGTATCCCTTCAGGAATGGTGGCAACCCCCAGCCATGAGGCACCCGCCTCGATCGCGGCTTGACTGACATCGATCGCTCCGTGACCGTAGGCATCAGCCTTAACGATCGCCATTAACTCTGTCGGTGCGGTCAGTAAAGACTTTAATTGATAAACATTATGCTTAATTGCCGATAGATCGACTTCTACCCATGCACGATGGTTTTGCTTGAGCATTACAACGCACTCCTCATGCGATAAAACAACAAACTCGATAGTTGTAGCGCAAGCTGCGCGTACGCTACAGCTTTTGGGGCTTTATATTTAATTACGCCTAATACCAAGTTAAGAAATGGCTACGCCATTTCTTAACTTGAAAACCCTTGCTAGGTTTAGTTTGTAATTCACAACAGTGTCGTCACACTTTCGTGAACTGGTATAAGTACCTCAACATAATTAAAATCCAGCTCTCAAACCTGCGGCGCAGCGTGAGCCGCAGGTTTGAGGGTTTTATATTTAATTAAGCCCATTAGCTACTTTGAGATATCTCTAATACATTGCCAGCACATCGCCAGTACATCGCCAATACATCGTTAGTATATTAATGTGGTTCGGCAAAAAGACGCTTGTCGTTATACCAAGTTGCATAACAAACTCAGAATAGGTACTGCGATAAATCTAATTTTGCCGTAGCTCGATCGCAATTCAGTCAAAAGCATTGTTAAGGCTAGACTTAGAGTGAGAATTGCAATCAGTATTTCTACTTAGTTTATTTTAATTAGTTTAATTAGTTTAATTATCTATACCTATGCGACTCCTGCAACTTATGCCAAGTTTAATGCTGCAAGATTGGCAAAAATATCATCTTCGGTACAAACTGCGGTATGCATTTAAACCAAGTTTTAAACAACCAAGCTTTAAACAAATGTTGCGATCGCGCAAGCGTTTTTTGTCATTTCTTTTTGGAGTGACCTTTTCCTTTACCTTAATTTTGCATAGTCTTGTCCCCGCATGGCTGGGTAGCGATCGGGCGATCGCTCAAATAAAACCCCAAATCCCCCCACTTAGCAAGCCAGTTATCCCTCCCTCCCCACCTATCGTCCAGCCCATAGACAAACGTCAAGAGATCCGTGGCGTATGGTTGACCAGTAATGACTTCTCCATGTTTAGCGATCGCCAACAACTGGGGGAAGCCCTAAAACAGCTCCAGAAACTAAACTTCAACACAATTTACCCAGTGGTATGGAACTCAGGCTATGCCATGTTCCCCAGCAATGTTGCTAGAGATGCGGGAATTCAGCCCTTTGTCTATAAAGGTTCGGAAGGACAAGATATTGTCGCTGACATCATCGCTCAAGGGCATAAAAACAATTTATTGGTGATGCCTTGGTTTGAGTTTGGCTTCATGGCTCCGCCCACTTCAGAATTAGCGACGATCCATCCCGATTGGCTAACCCAAGAGCGGGATGGGGATAAAACCTCCGTATCCGCTGCTGGGGAAGTAGCATGGCTCAACCCTTTCCATCCAGAAGTACAGAAGTTTCTAACAGAATTAGTCCTCGAAGCCGTCTCAAATTACGATCTCGATGGGATTCAATTTGACGACCATACCAGTCTGCCAAAGACCTTTGGCTACGATCGCTATACCCTGAACCTCTATCGCCAAGAGATGAAAGAGGAGGCTCCCGCAAATGTGAACGATCCTGATTGGGTACGTTGGCGAGCCAACAAGATCTCGGCTTTTATGGCAAAACTAAACAAAGCAGTGAAGCAAAGAAAGCCTAACGTAATTTTCTCCGTATCCCCTAACTATTACGATTTTGCCTACAAGCAACAACTGCAAGATTGGCTGGGCTGGGTGCGCCAAAACATTGTCGATGAATTGATCGTGCAGGTCTATCGCAATGATTTAGAGGACTTTCGCGCTCAAATTAATCTGCCCGAAATTGCCGAAGTCCAAAATAAAATCTCTACAGGCATTGGTATTCTCTCAGGACTGCGCCACAGTAACGTACCGATGTCACAGGTTTACTCTCAAGTTATTACTGCCCAAGAGCGTGGTTTAGGGATCGCCTTCTTTTATTACAAGAGTTTATGGGGCTATGGTCCCGAACCTGCCCGCGATCGCCAAAAGGAAATTCAATATCTATTCCGCAATCCAGCACCAAGGCTTGCCAATAGAAATTACTAAGTAGTTAGGCATAATTAAAAACCAAAACCAGAAGAGCATACCGCCCGCACAGCGGGCGGTATGCTCTTCTGGACTTTAAGTTTACTTATGCCTAGCTACTTAGCAAGGATCTGATGTTGAATAACTGCATATTTTTGGATAACTTCTTCCTAGCTCATGCCTCCAGCGAGGAAACCAATAATAATTGCTACGGGAATGCGTGTGCCTTTCAGTACTGGTTTGCCATGTTAAATTTCTGTGTCGATAGTAATGGCATTATCCATTTTGCCTAGACTTTGTAATAATTTTTCCAAGGTTTAGCTGCGTTAAAGTTGAAAATAGTCACTTGAAAATCTGGCGAAAGATTATATTCTTGCAATATATTTTGAACTGCATATGATTTTACGGCTGTTGCACAAGCATTAAGGAATAGCTCTAAACATTGTAATGACATCCCAGATTTCTCATATTCCATCTTCATCCACTTTTTCACGGACTCTATTTTGTATCCATCACAGGGCAAATCCCCTAATCTCCATGTATTGAAATACCATTCACATTCATCACTATATGCTTCAGACAACTCAAAATCCTCTTGAGATGTCTGAAAGCTCAATTTTATTTGACCATGCCAAGGCAAACAGCTTAGATCAAATCCATGAATTGTTTCAAATTTAAAACGTCTTTTCCAACGATATAGTTCATCCCATAGAGCATCTGCAAGATTTTCAATAAAACTATCCATGCCATGAATTGTTTCACCATGTACTTCTCCAATCGCAAATCTTCTTACTTCTTTATTTGGATGATTTATTGCTGATTCCAAGATAGGAATTATATTTTCGTGCTCAATTTCACCCCAAAATAGCATTTGATCTAGAATCTGAACGATTGCTCTTTGAATCTCCTCATCTGGATCGGCAAGGAACTCAGGTATATAATTCAAAATATCTCTATCAGAAACATATTTCATAAGATATACAGCACCTCGCCTATCTTCAAGGTCATGGCTATTTTTAAAGATGTTGTAGCAATGTTTCATGCCTAAAGGACGAAGAACTCTTAGTACTCCTTCTGATAAACACCAGCCATCTTCTAAACTCATGCTGTACTTAACAGCTTGAGCAAAAAAATCCTCACCGAGAATTATTTCGATCGCCTTCAAGCTCAGATAAGTACCGTATTGATCGACTGCCCCAATTTCTGTTGCTAATTTTTTCCAGTTAACCTGCATATAAATTTCTCAGCCGATTATTACTGACCTTCGATCTTTAAGAAGTTTTTAATTTAATAATTTAGAACTCATTTTAGTTTTAATAATTCACATTGCCTACAGGCATATATTCTTGGATGAGCTTGCGTTGACTGACCCGATCGCCTTCGGCTAATAAGCGATCGCCTGCCTCTTTGAGAGTTCTCAGATCAAAGCTAGGTGGACGAAATTCGGGTAAAGCCTCCGTGCTATTTACCAAACGTAAGGACAAGCGCTCTAGACCAATATCGTAGACAAATTTCCGTACTTGCTCGTCGTATAGGCTAGATCGCAATGAACCAAAAAAATCAATCGAGCGATCGGGATACATATCCACCAGACGCTCGATTTCCCATTGGGGAATATTATCGGGTGCAAAAATACCGCTGACAATACCAATGCGATCGGTGCGATCGGGCATCCAGAAAAACTTCTCCATCCGTCCATCCCGAACCAAGGGCGCGTACAAGGTCGAAAAATCATTTCCCGTCACAATAATCGGTACGCGCCGAATCGGATTGCTATCATAGCTCCCTGGCAACTGCACATTGGTCGGATTGTCCGCAATATTCATTAATGTGGCATTAACTAGCTGCGTATTCACCGTATACTGCGTCGTCGAATCAACCCGACCCGCTCCCGCATCAAGATCGTTAATCAAGAGCGCACACATTTTGCCCCGTACCTTGACCAACTCCGCTGCTTCCCGATAGCGCATTCTGATCAATCGCGCAGGATCGCCAGCGTCAGGGCTCTCTAACTCTCCACCCGACATTCTGATCGGCTCAATCCCCAATTTTTCAAATGCCAATTCGCATTGAAAAGACTTACCTTCACCCTTTCCTCCATGAATTCCTAAAATTAAGGGTACTGTCACATTAGGCAATTTCATGAAATTCTTGGCTAAATGAACAGCAAGTTTATCCAAAAAGCGCGGTGAAATGTAATAAGACATACAGATTTATTTTTATAATTAGTCCCAATTTATCGCATTTTAAGCCTCTGTTTACATTTTATTTTTAGGTTTGAATTACTTTTTTGACATTCCCAACTTGCGATCGCCTAAATTCATCATCAGAAATAGCCAGCAAAGCGATCGCAATTCTAATCAAAAAGATAGCTTCTGAAATAGCTCCGATAATGGCATTGTGAAACCTTCAATAACATCTTCACCATCTAGGTCATCGGATTGTTTGAGTAAGCGATCGGGTTCTTGGGCAGAACGATTTTTTGATCGATTTCGGAAATTGTGTTGTTGGGAGAGAGAACTTCGATCGCTAGATCGGGTGAGCCATCTAAAAAGCCGTCGGGTAGTTCAGTAAGTCCCTGTAGTTTTTCCTTGGATACAAAGGAAATATCAGGCGATCGCTTGTTGCCATTCTTCATAGTAAAGGCGGTAGAGTCAAGGATAATGCCAAGTTGTCTAGGCAAAATGTAATTCATTAAAGCCATAACTAGAAGGCTGCAAGTATATCCATGCAATGCACCTGAATTTCCCATATTAACCAGCTCTCCATTCACAAGCTCATAGCAATTTCCATCGGTTAGCGCCATTAGTTCGGCATCTGTCCAGATTTTTTTGTCTGTTACTGGAGTCGGGATTGTCAGTGTTTGCATTTCCAATTCCTACTAAGTCTGGCTGTTGAGTAGTTATTAAACGTGATGTGCAACTAAGAAAGTGCAAAAAAACTCACAGCCGAAAGTGTTAGAAAATAGGACTAACGCCATTAGTGGTGAGCATCATATTTTCTATGGAATATTTTATCATTGCTGTCTTTTGCAAAGTCGATGAACTGGTCAAAGAAATAATGGTTTCCAGCCTTAAAAAGTCGCACCACCTTTGTTCGACAAGCCGCTAATCTGTGGCAGTGCAAAGCAATGCTCCAACAAAAGCTAGCTCAACAATTGGGTGCGCTAAACGACGATTTGCATTTGGCTGATGGCGTTTTGCAGTTTGAAGACTTGGTTGTTTCTTAATTCTTAGTTGCACATGGCGTTTATATAGTTGATAAGACCACTCTGGGATTAGCCCAAAATTCTTGTATTGCTTGGATCACTCTAGGATGAGTTCGGAGATCAGGGTGACTTAATCCATTTAAACAAACAAAATGGGCATGTTTGAACTTAGTCGATTCAACTGTAACCATTAAATCCCAACCACCGATAATATGCCCTGCGACAACTAATGTCGGAATTACAGCCGCAATTTTTTCGGCTAAGTATCGCCTATCTTCTCTAAGATGCTTAGCCATACCGATGCGAAGCCCTAAAGAATAGATTATTTTTGCCAGATCTGCCCCACCAATAGGAGAGCCTAAAAGCACTAAAGATTCGATGCGATGCCACCATTCGGGATGGCGCGATAGTACTTCTACCCAGATGACTCCACCGAGAGATTTAGCAATAATCCGAGCAGGTATATCAGGATAATCTTGAAATGCTTGTGCTGCTGAGTGCGCTACCTTTTGAATAAGTGGTTCGATCGCAAAATGGGTTTCAATAGAAAACTTAAATCTATCTGGTATTAGGGATGGTAATGAGCCTAGATAGGGGGCAATGATTACAGATTGAGGAGGCGAAACTTTTTTCGCTAGAACCTGCATAGTATAGTTGCCGTCACTCATACCATGTTGCGAAAATACTATGAGTTTTGGATATTGACCTTCCATAGGTGAAATTTTCCTCTGTAGATTTGTGATTATTGACCATACAGCAACTTGCTCACAAAAAGTTTTAGGATAATGCACTCCGTATTTTCTTTAATGCATCATTCACATCTGTAATTTGGCAAATCCACCCTTCTTGCTGTTCATCCTTTAGCGCTTTTCTTATTGCCTTAAGTTTAGCAATAGCATCTACTGCATAATTTCCTACTAAACTCCCATAGTTAACAAGAGCAGCGATCGCACGTTCCTGTACATTCCAATCATGTCCTTCGGTATCGTCTAATGCCTTAATGATTATAGGTACAGCTTTTTCAGGAGATACTTGCAATCTACCCATTGAGTTTATGGCATTACCTCTTATATACCATTCGGAAACAGTTGCATTTTCTAGCAAAATCTCACATAAATCTTCATCTTTTTTGCCAGTAGAACCCAATGCTAAAATTGCCAAGCTCTTAGTGTTCTCTGTTTTCGATTTAGCGATATCGATCAGAGGTTCGTATAATAATGCCGATTTTTCATCCATAAGCGAACAGGTAAAGAGGGTAGCATGAAGCAGATTTGTGTTATCTGAGGATAAATGGAGTTTAAGCGCTGTAATTATTTCAGGGAATATGTTAGAAAGTTGGACTAATATTTCACCCACTGTATAAGGATGCTCATTGACTCCTCGTTTTTGCATTAAGCTAAATATCTCAGGAAGTGCTTCTATAGCTTTTACTCCCATTCCTTTGAGGGCATTACATGCCACCCATTCGATTTCTGGATCATCACTTATGAGCATGGACTTAATTTCAGCTATAGCTAATGACGCAAACTCGCCGCAATGCTCAATCAGGGCGGATAAAATGAAATACCTGTCATTAATATAGTTATGGAAATCAAAGTCAACTTGCTTACCAACTCGGATTTCCTGTACATAATTAATACGAGAACTCACATAGGCTTTTATCACTTTCTTTAAAAGCGTCCCATCACCATCCAATTTAATCGCACTAATATAGAGGCTACTATCACTGCGTCCCATCGTATGCCAACGCCCTGCAATTAAATTGATTTCTTCAGTTATAGCGGTAATTTTTTCTTTTTCATTAATGTTGGTATCGACTAAGTGATTAATTAACGTGGCTAAATGTTCAATGCGTTCAATTTCTTTCATCTTTATTTAATATATAGCTATACTCACTTAAGTCAGGAAATCCAACCCAATAGAGAGTGGCGGCGCTTCGCGCCGCCACTCTCTATT
>NZ_LIRE01000746.1 GCF_001402795.1 Pseudanabaena sp. 'Roaring Creek' | reverse complement strand
TCCTAGTACATTTGGCGATCGCTATATCACTGGGTTTGGTTTTTAATTCACAAAAGTGTTGTCACACTTTCGTGAATTGGTATAAATTAAAAAACAAACCCCGTAAAGTTTTGAGATTCCCAAAATGGCAATGCCATTTTGGGAATTGGTATTACGTTTTTATATATTATGGGGGAAATTCTTTACTGTTCAAGATCTCTATGATACGGTAATGGCAAAATGGGTAATAAAATCAAATTCTTAGAAGAATTGCAATTTTTAATCTATTATATCTATTATTTTATTGCGGTTTTTCAAGATTTTCTAAGTTTTTATAAATCTATTTTTTGATATTTCTCTTAGTAGTGATAGGCGCTTTCAGGTGGATAAAATGAGAAATAGATCTGGTTTGCTTGTATCAGCGATCGCTTTTTCGATCATTGCCCAACCGACTCAAGCTCAGATTTCTCCTGATGGTACTACGGCTACTCAAGTTAATGGTAATGCGATCGCCCCAAAGGATGGGGGTACGATTAACGGGGGCAATCTTTATCATAGCTTTAGTGATTTTAATGTCCCGCAATCTGGCGTGATTTTTAAAAGTAACTCGATAGTGAATGGAGCAGAGGTTCACAACATCATCAATCGGGTGACGGGAGGAAATCCCTCGGCGGTTTTAGGTACGATTGAAAGTCGTCAAGCTTTCCCCAATGCCAATCTTTATCTGATTAATCCCAATGGCATTGTTTTTGGACAAAATGCCCGTTTAGATATTGGTGGTTCTTTCCATGCTTCCACAGGTACGGGTTTGGGCTTTGATAGCGGTACTTTTAAGGTTGATAAAAATTCCCTCAGTTTTCCCAGTGGCGATCCGAAGTCAATTAAATTTGCCGTCACTCAACCCGCTAGCATCATCAATCAGGGCAATCTATCAGTAGATATCGGTCAAAGCATTACTTTTACGGGTGGAAGTATTATCAATGGGGGTAATTTGACCGCACCTAGGGGAAATATTGCCTTAACTGCTGTCGCAGGCAATAGTCAAGTGGAATTGCGATCGCCCGATGCCGTTTTAGGATTGCAAGTGACGGCTCAAGCCTTGCCCACTGAATGGAACGGCAAAATTACGGAGTTACCCAACCTCGCAGAGATGCTTACTGGGAAAGTTCCTCAAGCCAATCGCGTTGTGGTCAAAGCCGATGGTTCTTTAGCCTTAGTAGTCAATCCTGCGCCTACCGATATTACGGTGACTGATGGCATGGCGATCGCTTCAGGAAGGATTGATGTCAGTTCTGCTAATAAAGGCGGCACTGTGGGTATCTTTGCGGACAAAGTGGGGTTGGTAAATGCTCAAATTGACGCTTCGGGATTATTTGGCGGTGGTAATGTTCTCATCGGCGGAGACTTGCAAGGTAAGGGAATTGCCCCTAATGCTCTCAAAACTTTTATAAGTAATGATTCTCAAATTAATGTCAGTGCCATCCTGCGCGGGGATGGGGGGAAAGCGATCGTCTGGGCAGATCGCTCGACCACATTTCTCGGAGCGATTATCGCCAAGGGAGGAAGCCTCGCGGGGAATGGAGGCTTTGTCGAAGTTTCGGGGAAACAGAATCTTGATTACAGAGGAACCGTAAGTACTCTGGCTCCCAATGGTCATATTGGCACATTACTCCTCGACCCAACCGATATTAATATCATTGTTTTCTCTTCTCTTACGCCTGCCTCATATAATGCCTTGACGGATGTGGATCAGTTTAGCGATCCCGATAATTCCCCAAATACCATATTTGTCAATTTGATTAATGGAGCTACATCCGATGTCATATTGCAGGCAACCAATGACATCAATTTCAATGCTGGGGTCAGTACTTCCGTCGGCTTGACCGCCCAAGCGGGGCGCAATATCAACTTTACCGATAGCATCAGTACCAATGGCAAGGCATTAAATTTGATCGCGGGAGGCAATATCAATGGTTCGGGATCCTTCGCAAATCTTTCGTCATCTAACATTATGGGTGACGCGGGAGCGATCGCATTGAAGGCGGGTGGCAATATAACGGTTAATAGCATTCAGGCTGTTTCCCAAGGCTTAGGCAGTGGTGCCAATGTGACATTATTGGCTGGAGGTAATATTCAAACTACAGGTACAACCTCAGTCTTTGGGAACAGCTACAGCATTGTCACCAACCCATCGACAACTGGCAATGCAGGAAATATCTCCCTAACCAGTACAAATGGAGCGATCGATGTTAGTTCAGGTTTAGTTCATGCCGTAGCCACCTTAGGAAACAGCGGCAATATTACCTTTCAGTCAGCAGGTACTATCAAGACTGGTAGTGGCACAACACCGCTTGCGGCAATCGGTACTTATATTGCCTTTGGTGGTAGTGGTAATGCTGGTGCGATTTCTTTTACAAGTACGAATGGAGCGATCGATACTAGTCTAGGCGATATTGATGCGGGAAATTCAAATATTGGCAATGCAGGCAACATAACATTTAATGCGGCTAATAATATTATTACATCTAACTTAAGATCTGGAACGTTTGATGGTAATGGTAATGGAGGGAAGATAAGCCTTATTAGCCAGTTTGGTTCTATTAATACTAGTGCAGGAGTGCTTAATGCCGCTTCATTAGGAAATGGCGGTAGTATTTTCCTTCAGGCTTTGGGAAATATTACTACCAGTGATTTAGGAACTAGCAGTACTGTCAGTGGCAATGCTGGATCGATCTCCATCAATAGTACTAGCGGTTCTATTGATACTACTCTCGGGACATTGCGAGCAAGGGTATTAACTGGAGGGAATGGCAAAGGTGGAGATATTAATTTAACAGCGTCAGGGAATATCAATACCAAGGAAATTCTCGCTTCAGGTAACCTAGGTGGAGGCTCCATCAGTCTAACTAGTAGTAATGGCTCGATCTCCAATATCTCTGGAAATATTGACACTAGTTCTATTGATGGAAATGCAGGTAATATCAACTTCACCGCAAAAAATAGCATTACGACAACGACGCTCAATGCTAGCAGCGATCTCGCTACTGGGGGCAATATTACCCTCGATCCTACTGGCGATATCGTTTTTAACTCAGCAAATACCTCGGGATCGATTCAGGGTGGAAACTTCTCCGCTTCTTCAACGGGTGGAAATATTCGCGTAACTGGCTTCGTCTCTAGTCCTTTCACCGCCTGCGCTGGCGCGAGCATCTGCACTGCTAATAATAGTAATAGTACGGGTGGTTCAATATTTCTGCGTCATGGCGGACTAGCTCCATTTGTCATCGGCGACTTTGGTACAAACGGAACGGCAGGAATTGTCACTTCAGGCTCATCTGTGCTCTCCCTTGGTACAATTATTCCCGTCGGAACGAGCATTTTTTCTCAGGGTAACATTACGGTTGCGCCCTCTGGGAACTCAACATTCGTGCCGCCAAAGGTCTCGGACAATTTGATTTTCGTTGATATAGATGCCTTAGCATTGCTAGAAATTAAGGATATTATGAAAAGGGAGGTCGATCGCTATTTAAAGCAGGATGACCTGCCCAAAGCCTTTGCGGCGATCGAAAAAGCCTATGTATCGGAGCTGGGTATTTTCCTAGGAGAAGATCTCAAACCTCCCACCTTGGACATCAATCAAGCTCAGGATATCCTGAGCGATGTCTCGAAGCGCTCTGGCAGCATTTCTGCCCTGATCTATCCGATCCTATTAAACGATCGCATCGAAATTTTGGTGATACCGCCCAAGGAATTGGGGAAGCCCTTTCATCGCTACAAGAACTATGTTAGCGAACAAGAAGCCCTAACTGTTTTGGCGGATTATCGCGATAACCTCCGCGATCCCGATTCCCTCGATTTTTTAGTACAGTCCAAACAGATCTATGATTGGGTCATGCGTCCGATCGACGATCGCCTACAAGCGCTCAAAGTTGAAACAGTCGTATTTGTGATGGACTCGGGGTTGCGGGTAATTCCTCCCGCCGCTCTCTACGATGGCAAAAAATTCTTACTGGAACGCTATGCTTCGGCGAATATTCCTGCATTGAGGGTAACGCGCCTAGAAGAACGCGATCGCCATAATACGCGAGTATTAGCGATGGGATTAACCGAGGCAAGGGATGGTTTAAGCGCTTTACCAACGGTAGAAGTAGAGATCAGAACGGTTGGTACGGAGGTACTCAAGGGGGCGACATTTTTAAACCGAGATTTCACGATCGCTAATCTGCAAGAGCAAAGAGGTAAAGCCGACTATGGCATTCTCCATTTAGGTACTCACGGGCATTTTCTAGAGGATCGCGCCAAGGATTCCTATATTCAGTTTTGGGATAGTAAACTGCGATCGTATCAAATTCCGCCGCTCCGATTCGATAAGCCCGCGATCGAAATGTTGACTCTGAGTGCCTGCGAAACGGCTGTGGGAAATAACCTCGGCATTAGCGGCTTGGCGGTGGAGTCGGGAGCGAGAAGTATTCTCGCTTCGCTCTGGTCGGTATCGGATGTGGGTACGGCTCCTTTAATGATTAGTTTTTATAAGGCTTTTCCAAATGCGATCAGCAAGGCAACCGCTCTAAGACAGGCTCAACTCGATTTATTAAAGGGCAAGGTCAGGATTGAAAACGATCGGATCGTGGGCGTTGAGGGTTTAGCACCCATTACTTTGCCAAAGGGAACTTGGCGAGTCGATCTCAGACATCCTTTCTTTTGGTCATCATTCATTTTGGTAGGGAATTGGCTATGAGAATTGGCTATGAATCGATCGCGATGGTCTAAAGTATGAGCGGGTCAGCAGTTTGAGGTATGGTTATGAGTCAAAATTCAAGGATACTTTTCAAAATAATCAGCAGCGTTGAAAGCGGTAAGAGGATGCTCATTTTCTTGAGCCCAAGCATAATATTGGGATTTATTTCCCTATCTGTTTCCGCCCAGACTCTGCCCCCATCTTCCCTGCTAACCCGTCCGCCTGACTTACTGAACCCCAAGTCAGTAAAACCGCATAGCCCTGTCTTAAATTCCGCACCAGTCTATCAGTTTCCAGATCTAGATAACCAAAATCACCAAAATTCAATTATTAGCGGGGAGCAAATACCTCAAAATGAAGTTTTAATCCCTATCAAACAGATTAAAGTTGTGGGGAGTTCGATTCTGACAAGTACAGAAATTGAATCTCTAACTGCCCCACTTCAAAATCGATCGATTACTTTTAGTCAATTACAGGAAGTTGCCGATAAAATCAGCGCCATTTATCAAGACCGCAACTATATTACTTCCCGCGCCGTACTCGCTCCTCAAGATATCAAAGATGGGATAGTCACCATCCAAGTAAGGGAAGGTTCGCTCGAACGAGTGGATGTAAAAAGGGCTGGCAATGTGTCGGGGCGGTTAAATGACGAGTACATTCGCGATCGCATACTCCAATCCGCTAGCGTTCCCCTGAGCTTTGCCAAGCTAGAGGATGCTCTACAACTGTTAAGAGCCGATCCTTTAATTGGTGATATTCGCGCAAATTTGACTACAGGTAGTCAAGAAAATCAGAGCATTCTGCAAATTACCTTTAGCGAGGCTCAATCCTTCAGCATTCGACCTTTCTTTGATAATTATGGCAATAGCTCTACGGGGATCTATCGGGTGGGTGTCAATTTCCAAGAGCTGAATTCTACGGGCAATGGGGATCCCATTCTCTTTGGTTACACCCGTTCTGGCAGTGCGGATGTTTATCAACTGAACTATACCTATCCGATCGACTCGCGAGGCGGCACGATTGGGTTGAGCTTTGCGGCTGGACAGAACCCGATCGTGGAGCCGCCTTTTGATAGCCTAAATATTAAAACGGATTCTCAAACCTATGAATTAGCCTATCGTCAGCCGCTAATGCGATCGCCACGAGAGGAATTTGCCCTTGGAGCGAGTATCGCCATTGAAAATAGTAATGCCTATTTCAATAATCGATCGTTCAATTTCCAAAACTTTAAGTTTGATGATGGACAGTCTCAGTCGCGAGTATTGCGGTTAACCCAAGACTATCTCAGTCGCGATCCCCGTGGAGCTTGGGCATTACGTTCCACCTTTAATCTAGGACTTGGTATTTTAGGCGCAACGATTCGGAACGATGGCTCACCTGATGGCAGATTTTTCTATTGGATCGGACAGGTTTTAAGGGTCGAACAACTCGGCGCAGATAAAGACACCTTGGCTTTTTTTCGGCTTAATCTCCAACTTTCTGGCAATCAGTTGCTCTCGCTCAATCGTTTTAGTATTGGTGGTGCTCAGTCGATTCGGGGCTATCGCCAAAATCAACTTTCAGGGGATAACGGGATTCAGGCTTCAGCAGAGTTACAGTTCCCAGTCATTCGCGATCGCGAGGGCATTTCCCTTGTTAAGCTTTTACCTTTCATAGAAGCTGGAACCATTTGGAATTCCTCAGGGATAAATTCTAGCCCACAATCGCTCTTGGGAATCGGGATGGGAGCAACGTATCAACCAATCCCCAAACTATTGCTACGTCTAGATTATGGTATTCCTTTAGTAAAAGTATCCAATTCAGGCAATAATCTACAGGATTCGGGGCTATACTTTTCGGTTAACGCAAATTTTTAGATAAATCAAGAAGAGAATGGCGGCGCGAAGCGCTGCCATTCTCTTCTTGATTTATCTAAGGCAATACTTGAAAATTTGTGATTAGTTTGTCAAACCATTTTTCTAAGCGATCGCCCCACACGGTGAGGGAATATTCTGCTTCTACCTGTTGGCGACAGGCAGAGCGATCGATTTGGTCTAATTGCGAAACCGCCTCAATCAATCCCGATACACTTCCCATTTCTACGAGAAATCCCGTCTTGCCATGACGTACGATTTCCTTTAGTCCACCTGAACTATAGGAAATTACGGGTACACCACAGGCAAAAGCCTCAATCGCCGCATTACCGAAGGCTTCAATCCACCTTGGAGTCATTAACAAAGCGCTGGATTTCCCTAACCTTTGTTGTAGTTCCCCTGTAGATAGAAATCCCTCATAATGAAGCTCGGCTTGAGGGAAAGAAGCTTGGATATGTTGCCAGTATTCTTGATCTTGAATTAACCCGAATATATGCAGTGGAAATCCCGTACTTTGGGCAGTTTCGGCAGCATCTTCTAAACCCTTTTCGGGGGAAATCCGACCAACCCATGCCAGACTGGACTTGGATGGCTTTTCCACAAAGTTATATTGGGTTAAATCGATCCCCTTGCCCATAATTGTCAGGCGATCGCCATCGCTAAAGGTGTCTGCACAGGCGCGAGTATTCACAGCGATCGCATCGGGAAATTTCCTTACGGTTTTACTAACCATCGCATCCATCACAGGTGATAGAGACGACATACTAATCCAATGGGCGATCGGACGTTGGAAAAACGGAGTCAGATAAAGCGGCAGCCAATCATAGGCGAAGTTAAACAATAAATCGAATTGATGTTGCGATGCTCTGGCATAACTCCACATATTCTCTAACACCGAATTTTGCGGAAGTATAACGAGATCCGCTCCTACCTCAGTTTGGGCAGAAGTTTGCATCGTACCTGCAATTTGTGTTAGCTTTGTCACCTCAGTAACTGAACCTTCAGGTGCAACAATTTCCACCTCATGCCCCTTAGCAATTAGAGCCTTGGCAGCATTTTGCAGTGTCAATTCCACACCGCCACCAACTCCCGATCCCAAAGCTCCCACAGGAGTAGATAGAAATAGCAATCGATATTTTTTTCCATTCATAACAAAATATTTTGGTAGTAATCTAGAATCGGGATTCGGCTTCCTTCGGACCTCGGGGTAATTTGACTGAGCGAAGTTAAAGCCTCTCTCAATCTATTTTAAAAACTAGAAGAGATTACCGTCCGCGACGCGGGCGGTAATCTCTTCTAGTTTTTGAGATGCTTGAAGGAATTTATTTCATTCCAATTAGCCCCTTGGCAAGACGTTTCACCGCAGCCCCAGCCACATCGCGATAGCGCAATTCACCACAAAGAATTTTGCCCATACGCTGACTTGCACTAGGTCGCTTCACGCCCATCTTGTAACCAAAACTGGGAATGCGATAGAAGATCCCTGCAATTCTTTGAGCCCATGCCATATCTTCGCCCCATGCCTCTTGGACTTGGAGGGTATATTGCTTGAGCGCATCAATATCGCCACCGATCGCCGCATCGATCGCTTGACCCGCTAACATCCCAGTTAAAAGCGAAGGGCGAATTCCTTCTGCGGTAAAGGGATCGACGATGCAAGCTGATTCGCCCGTAAGTAGAGCATTTTGGGTATGGAGCGGCTGGTTGCCATCCCATAGGCAAATAGGATGACCGAATTGTTTCATGGAAGTGACATCAATACCAAATTCTTGGGCATACCTAGCCGCAATCTCCTTGAGATTTTGTTTCTCTCCACCGATAAAGGTTCCCGCCCCAATGGAATAACCATCGGCTTTGGGAAAGTTCCAAATGTAGCCATTCTGTACAGATCCAAAATCAAAATGGGCGGCACTCACATCGGGACTGGAATGGGGTGCTTCCACTTCAAGGGCAGCGCCCATCCGTCTTTTTCGTTCTTTAAATCCCAACCATTTTGCCATCGAACCTTTTGCCCCATCGGCGGCAATTACATAGCGAGCTTCAAAAACCTCTTGTTCTGTTTTCACTAGCCAGCGATCGCTTTTCCACTCTAGCCCTGTAACTCCTGTGCGATCGCGAAGTTCTACACCCAATTTTTGCGCTTGCTGTACGAGGTAATGGTCAAATACATCACGACGTACCATCCAGACAGGTTCCTTAGAAGTAAGTTCCACTAGTTCGGGATCGCCCATCTGCCATGTATACCGAATATTGCTAACAGTTAATGAAACTGCGGGCGAAAAGTCAAAATCGAACCACTCTTGTACCATCGGCGAAACGCCACCACCACAAGGCTTATATCGAGGTAGACTCTCTTTTTCGAGTAGCAAAACTGACCGTCCTCGTTTTGCCAAATGATAGGAAGCTGAACCACCAGATGGACCTGCGCCCACAACAATGCAATTGTACATAACAATTTTTTTTAGGTATTTTTAGGTGAAAGTACAAGAAGTTCTTTTAGATTTTACCGCTAAATGTCAGATTGTAAGTGACTGGGCATAATTATGGGCATAATTAAAAGCTAGAATCCAAGCCCTTGATACAAACGGAGACATTGGCTTTATATTCTTTATATTTATCTTTTGAGTCTGCGCATCTTTAAAATCCTGAATGTTTTTCTAAACTTATTGCTTTGCTCGCTCTTACTTTGTGTTGGTGCTTTTCCTCCAGTTTGTGGCTAGTTTTCATCAAGCTCCTCAAACCCAAAAATATGGTTGTCTCCCCAAAAGTATTTTTTGTCTTGTATTTTTCGTCTTGGTTTTGATTTCATCCGTCACTTTATCTTTCACCTTCATCGCAATTCTCAAGCTTTCTTTCACTCCCTTAAATTTTTGTTCTGTACCAAGGCTCTTGCGGATGAAAAATATACCACCAAATTATCTAGCTTCGACTTCGCTCAGCTAACGTTGGCTGAGCGAAGTCGAAGCCATAGATACTTTAACTAATATCAAATCCCTTAGATTTATGCTTGACATTTGTATGGTTTCCTTGATATAAAGTAAACAGGTGGGAATAAAGAAGATAAAAATTAATGCATCAAAATTAAATCTCGGGGGGGATTTAAGGATTGATTAAGATTGGTTAGAGAAGATCTAATTAATTGTTGCCAATTCCAATTTATCTTCTTGCAATATTTTGATTTATGGATATTTAAACATTATCCATTCAGTAGATTCGAGACTATTAAAAAGAGAGAAAAATTATGCTATCTAATTCATTTCGTCGCATTCTAGTTGCGTCTAGTTTTGCTATCGCTACATCATTCATTGCAGCTCTATCAGCTTCTGCTGCGCCTACAACAGCAAGTTCTACTACTTATTTCACTGGAACTGTTGATCCATCCTGTGCTGTATCCACAGATTTTATAGGCAACACATTAGGAACTGCGAATACTTACACAAAAACTGCCTATGCTGGTTCGGGTGCTGGAGGTGTTTTACAGCTCCAGGCATCGGATACTGTCGCATTTAACTGCAATAGCGATACCGTAGGAGTCTCCGCTGTAGTAGCAACGACCACCCCCACAGCACCATCAAACGCCACATTGTTGGCAGGTGTTCATACTGCAGTAGTTACTAGTACAGTTGATAACACTCAGACTACAACTAAGACTGGAAATGGAACCGCAACTGGTTCTGGTTGGAAGACAAACACTCAAGGCAACATTGGTGCTACCGTTCAATCTACATGGAATCCCCAAGCAACTGGAGAAGAATTGTTGGATGGTACTTATCTTGCTAATGTCGCTGTAACTGTGACACCCAACTAATCAAGGTGAGGAGCGAAATGTGATTGCGTCTCGCTCCTCACATCTCGCTAAACCCTAAACAACCTAAACAAACTTCTAAATAAGCTTCCAAATAAGCTTCCAAATAAGCTTCTAAATAAGCTTTTTTGTTGACCTACTTATAGTCATCGCAAATCTTTCTAACCCTTTTTTTTGGAGATGTTTTGCTAAGCAAAACATCTCCAAAAAAATGCTTCAGATTATCCCGAACTAATACCAAGTTAAGAAATGGCTAAGCCATTTCTTAACTTGAAAACCCTTACAAAGTACCTCAGCACAATTAAGATCCAAAGCTAGAAACTACGGCGCACGCGCAGTGCGCCGCAGATTTTTGGGGGGTATAATTACGTCCAGTTACTTAGGTTTAGTTCTTAGTTCACAAAAGTGTTGTCAAACTTTCGTGAATTGGTATAAGGTCTCCCAAAATTGAGGGGCTTATGAATCTTCATAAATCAAAACAAAGATATAAAGACTCATATATATGCTAGCTCCTGTGGGAGAGAGAACTAATACCAATTCCCAAAAGTGTGGCTACACTTTTGGGAATTGAAAACCAAACCCAGTAAGGGTTTTAAAATCACAAAATGGCGTAGCCATTTTGTGATTTGGTATAAGAAAATAATATGGGTTTTGCTGCCTTTCTCCAACAAGAAGGATTAAAATTGTTCCCAATTGTTATAGAACGAGACAAATGAGAAAACTAATTTTTGTAGCTCTTGCTGCAATAATACCCAGCCTGATTCCTTCTGAAGTATTTGCACAACTATCTTTAACCTGCTCTTCTACAGGTAGCCTAGCGCTAAGCGGACAATATACCTTTATTACAGCAACTCCTGCCCTATGTAGTCTAGAAATTGATAATACTGTTGGCAGTATAGGCGTTACGATTAGTCTTTCCAATGCCGTTTTAACTTCAATTAGTGGCTCGGCTAAGACAAATCCCTCTGGTACTACGACAACAGCACAATTAACCTATAGCAATAGTGGAAACAAGAGTGTCAGCCAGAATGCCAGTATAACTGATACCTTCTCAGGATCGACTACCACTCCTATGGCAATAAGTATGCAATCAACAAGACCCAATAAATTCTTTGCAGGTACTTACATGTACGGAGTCACTATAAATATAACTTCACCATAAATATAACTTCACCTTGAAATTATTAAGATGTAATAACTAATGTTGAAATTAACATCCATCCAGCAAAGTATTTCGATTATTACAAGCATTGGGATCTGTGGATTGTTACTCTCCCACAAACCAGCCGACGCTCAAGTTAATGTGTCGCCTTTAATCATAACTACGAAAGCCAAGCAAGGAACTGCGACAGGTTTTATCACCCTAGTGAATACTGGTAATGCTGTCGTAAAAATGAAGTTATACACCAATCCCTTTACCTATGGTTCTAAGGGGTTCCAAATTATAGAATCTAGTCCCAACGATTTATCTCCCTATCTCATTTTTTCGCCAACCGAAGTAGTTTTAGAACCAAAACAAACCCGTAGGGTAAGATTATTAGCCAGACTCTTGCCCAGCATGAATTTAGGGGAATATCGGTCTGTCATTTTTGCCGAACCTGTCAAACCTCCAAATAGTTTAGATCGGAAAGGAGGTTTGAATATTACAACTCGCGTTGGAGTAGTAGTATATGTTCGTCAAGGTGAAACTATTGAAAGCTTAATTCCCCAAGAAATTAACTACGATTCTAAAACTAAAGAACTCTATTTATCAGTTCTCAACAAAGGTAACGTGACTATTCGCACTCAAGGTAAATGGGAACTAAAGCAAGAGGGAAAACAAAGTTTAGAGGGGCAAATTACTACTACTACGGTTATTGCTGAAGGCATGAGAAATATTCCCATCACTCTTACTAAGGAGCGGGCAAAAGAAAATATACCTGCTGGGAAATATCAACTTACAGGAGAATTGTTTTGGGGAGACCCGCTTAATCCTACACAGGTACCCTTCAATTTCCCAGTTACCATTCCATAGCATCTGAGATTGCACCTGATTTAATCAACACTCTATAAACATGAAGCTTGTATACGAGACTCATACAAGACTGGTTTCTTTGCGCCAAAATATAGCGAGAATTTGCACAATCGGTGTATTTCTTGGCATTTTTTGTATAGATGTGCTGGTCAATGCCCAAGAATTAAAGAAGGAAGACTTGAGTAAGCGATCTTCAGCTTCAAAAATTACGATTCCCGTAAATCAACAAGGGCTTACTCCTAAATCCTCTCCCGTCACTCCAGCTAGTCCTAAGTCTAGCCTTAAATTATCTCAAAAACTTTCAATTCTCCCGATGGGCATTAATCTTGGAGCAAATAATGTCATTCCTTCCGTAACAGTCAAGGGCTCAGAAAATGGTAAAGAAGCTATTGATTTTGACAACTGGCTAATTCCCTTCGCCGATGTTGCCAAAGCCTTACAATTTAATGTGATTCCCAAAGATGACGGGCAACTAGAATTGCGATCCGTCGGCTCAATCATTACTATCGATCCCAAAGTCCTCATAAACGATCCAGATATCGGTCAAGCCATTTCGATCGCGCAAATTAGAAATCTTTTAAAAACCCCCGTTGAGTTTAGTCTTGCCGAATATGCGATCGTTTTGTCTCCCTCTTGGCTAACTGCCAGAATTAGTAATCGCCCCTATCAGGAACAGGAAGCTCCGATTAATTTAGTAGGATTACAACAAGTTACACCGCCATCTTTTAGTCTTACGGGAATCTCTTTGCGAACGAGCTTGAATCAAACTCAAACTGCAAATTCTAATAATCTCTATAATAATCTAAATAATAATGTGAATAGCAATTTAAATTCCAACTCGGAATTTAAAGCTATAGGTGTGATTGCTGGCGGGAGCTTATTTTCAAGGACTCAGCAACTTAATAATAATGGGGTTAGTAGTTGGCAACTAAATGAACTGCAATATTTTCGCCCTAGTCCATATTCAGACTATTTGATAGGTACTCAGTTACCTTTTTGGAGTAGATTCGATCGCAACCAAAGTGATTATTTTGGTGTAACGCTAATTCAGCGATCGGGTTATACAGCAGCTAATAATACTAATTTTGCCTATGGTGGTGTTACCCCTCAGCAAAGACTTAGCGCTAATGAGCTTGTCCGCAATGTTACGGGAGAAGCTAAATCGGGCACCTTAGTTCAATTAGTTACCCAAAATGATAACTTGATCGTTGCAGAAAAACTCGTAGATAGTTCTGGGAAATATAATTTTGATGACGTGGTGACCGCTAATAACTCTTTAACGGGTAATGGAAATATTAATTATAAGTTGCTACTTTATCCAGCAGGCGACTTAAGTGCTAAACCCGAAGAAGTTTCTTTAAATTACCGCAATTTACAAAGTCAAGTTAGCGCAGGAAAATCAGCTTTTATTCTTAGCGCAGGTTTAAACCGCATCTCAGGAAATGATAACTTCTTTGGTAGTTTTGGCGACTTTAAAGGTGGTGCAGCTTATTATTTGGGACTGACTGATGAAATTACCTTTGGGGCTGGATTAGTCTATGATACTTCTACTCAACCCTATGGCGAAATACTTTATCAGCCAGTAAATTCGCCGCTAACTTTGAGGGTTGGGGTATTAGCTGGTAATAAAATTAGTTTTAATGCTGATGTTAGCTATATAACTAATGATTTTAGCTTGAGATTGGGAGGCGATGAAAAGTCTTTTGTCTCTAATCTATACTGGACATTAAGTCCACAACTTGCGCTGTTTTCTAATTGGTACTCTGGCGGAACCAGTAATGGATTAGAATCAGGCTTTAACCTCAATCTTGATTCCATTTTTTTAAGCTTAAGTTATAATGCTGACAAGGGGATTAGTGGTAATCTGCGGGCAAATTTAGCTCCATTTTTGTTCGGTCTTCGTAGATTCAATCAACAAATTTCTTCTGAATTAATCTACAACCCTGCTAATAAGCGCTTCTTTAATTCTGGTGATACCGCCATCAGCCTTAACTATGAGACTGGCGATCGCAATTATTTAGCAAGTCTCAATTTAGTTTATCGAACTCCTTGGACAGATAGGGATGGCAAAAGTTTATTAGACCTATCAATTGGTTATGGTGTTAGCTCTCAAGGAAGTGGATTGATTGCTTCGGCATCTACAGCTATTCTGCCAGGGATAGGATTGAGATTAGCCTATAAGCAAGTGGACATAAACAACAATAATTCTTCGATAAGCCTTAGTCTCTTCACTAGCGTACTATTGCAATCTGGTGCGGATTTGAGTAGTGACGAATCAAAATTAGATAAGTTACGCACTCAAGGAGGTGTCTTATTACAGCCATTTTTTGATAAAAACAATAATGGAGTTCGAGATGATGGCGAGGATCTTTATACTGAAGATATCGCAACGCTATTCCTAATTAATAATCAACCCCTCAGTAGGTTTGGCATATCTCATCCCAAAGTCGTTCGTGAAGGAGTTTTATTTGAGCTACCACCAAATACCTATCGATTAGATATAGATCCAGCAGGTTATCCTCTTGGTTGGAAATCATCATCGACAGCTTATGCAGTAACGGTTGCTCCTGGAACTTATACAACGATTACAATTCCACTCGCGCCATCCTATGTAGTGACGGGAAGAGCGATCGATAAAGATGGCAAGCCGATCATAGGTGCTAATGTGGAATTTGTGTCGCGAAGTAATCCCAAGAAGCGATTTGCATCAATCACTAATAATGCTGGAATTTACTATCTGGAAGACCTCAAAGTAGATATTTATAATTTGTTCGTTAATGGGAAGTCTGCCCAGCCCAGTATCTTAGAAATAAATTCTGATTCCAAGAGTTTCCTAGAACTGAATATACAGCCATAGGCTCTATGCTCATAAATTTGGCTGAGCGTTGTCGAACAGGTACTTTAATGAATATAGCAGCGTAAGGTTTGCTCAAAGATGAGTGGCGGCGCGAAGCGCCGCCACTCATCTTTACTTGGTATTACGTTGCTATAGCAAGTTCCTTACGATCGCCGATTGAGAATATCCTTTGCCATTTTTAGAAAATAATCTGGACTAGCGGAGGCTGGATCGCTATTGCTACCTATTCCAGAACTATTGGAATCATTAGTTTTTTTGGCAATATCGAGATCGGATAAAACCACAGGTGTAATATCGAGGGTATTCGGTGGAAGTGATTCCGATTGTGCAGGAGTCAAAGCCTTGGGGGTATGGAGCAAATAAACAATGCGATCGCCTTTTTCCCATAACATATCGGCAGAGACAATTTGCAATTGTCCTTTGCGCTCAAACAGTAAAGGCAAAAGAATTCCCGCATTAAACATCGTGTTAAAACGGTTCAATTGATCTTGCAGTTCCTCATCGGTGAGCAAA
The DNA here is from genome assembly GCF_001402795.1 of Pseudanabaena sp. 'Roaring Creek'. Classification (GTDB taxonomy): domain Bacteria; phylum Cyanobacteriota; class Cyanobacteriia; order Pseudanabaenales; family Pseudanabaenaceae; genus Pseudanabaena. Next base: position 4,836 of record NZ_LIRE01000746.1, on the reverse strand, counting down.
AACTCGCCGACTCTTACTTCTCGTTGCAAAATATATTGATTCCATGTTTTGATCGGAACGCGAGCGCTAAAAGCCTGCTGGACTTCAGGTTGTCCATTGCGATCGCTTTCATTTTCTTTAATATAAACTGCAAATACCTTGGGTGGATTGAACTCTTTCGCGGCAAGTTGCGCCATCACGATATTTACATCGGTATTGACCGTCAAGGCGACAAAGGTTCCTACCGAGTCTAATCCTGCTTGAGCTAAGGATTTAGAATCTAGTCCATTACTGACAAAGGCTGGAATATCATAGGCGGCCGCCTGCTTGCAAAGCTCGGCGCTCGTATCGATAATCGCCACTCTCTGCCCATTGGACTGAAACAGTCGCGCCACTAGGATGCCGATGGGATTACTGCCAATAATTACCAAGCCAGAGATATCCGATTGATTCAGTCCGAGAATTTTGGCAACAAACTTCGCCGATAGACCCTGTAAAAAAACGGTCATAGCGATCGTCAGAAATACCAGTGCTTTAATGGATTCCCCTCCATTAACTCCCCGTTCGGTTAATAAAATTGAAAAAAGGGAAGCAACGGAGGCGGCGACAATCCCTCTCGGTGCGCACCAAGATAGAAAAGCTTTTTGTCGCCAAGTGAGACTGCTATTCCAAGTGCTGACAATCACATTCAGCGGACGGACAACTAGCATTAAAAAGAGAACTGTCTGTACCCCACCCCAACCTAGAGCAAAGATACTCGGGATCGACAGATTGGCGGAAAGTAAAATAAAGAGAACGGAAACAATGAGGGCTACCAATTGGCTCTTAAACTTGAGCAATGCGCGACTATTGGGAATCTCTGAAGCCCTGAGGACTATGCCCATCAGTACGACTGCGGGTAATCCCGATTCGCTTTGAATTTCTTGAGCAATCCCAAATAGTCCCAGTACTGCGGCGACGACGACGGCACTTTTGGTATCCTCAGCCAGAAATACCGCCTGTTGCAAAAATCTACCCAGTACCCAACCTGCGATCGCTCCTAGTAAGCCTCCTACTCCCAATCGCAATCCCAGATCGCTGACCACTGCAAATACGCTTGAAGTGGGATTTAACGCGACATCGAGAACTACCACGGCAAGTACTGCACCGATCGCATCGATCAATACCCCTTCACCCTCAAGGATTGTGGCAAGGCGACGATCTAGCCCCACTTCTTCTACGATGGGGTTCACCACTGTGGGACCAGTGACGACGACTAGGGATGCATACAAAAAAGCGATCGTCCAAGGAAATTCGCTCAACCAATAAGCCGCAACCCCACCGCCAATCAAAGTGATCAAGGTTCCAATGGTGATTAAGTTTCGTAAACTGGCGGAGACCTTACCGAGTTCTTTAAGCTGGAGATTGAGTCCGCCATCAAACAAAATTAATGCTACGGAGATAGATACGATCGCCTCTAAGCCATCACCCAACAGACGCGGCTGTACTACATTTAAACCATTGCCCCCCAGCGCCACACCAAAAAGCAATAAAAACACGATACTCGGCACACGAAAAAAATTCGCTATGACACGAGCGGAGATACCTGCCACGATCGCAATAATAATGATTAGAGAGAGAGACCCTTCCATGCGGAGGTTCGCCTATAAATTACAGCAACTTGCAATCAAACAACCCTACTCTACCCCTACTCTAATGATACTGAAAGCATGACATTAAACTGGTCTTCAAAGGGCTGTTTCTTATAATCCAAACTCCAAAGTTCTAAACTACAGGGATCGTTAGGCTGTCGGGGGGAAAGTTGCAAAGTACAGGTGCGGGTGCGAATATTACACAATACCCGAATTGCCGCGATCGCTCCAATTTGACGGCGGTCTAGGGCGGTCGCCAGACGTAAAAAAGTGCTGGCTTGCCGTACAAACAGCTTGAGATGCTCGTTATCTAAATTTTGGAAATTGTCATGTTTTTTCTTTGGTTCGCTCTTGCGATGGTACCGAGCCAGATTGGCGATCGTTTCGATTTCAGATTCGGTATACCCCAGCAATTCCCCATTACGGATTAAGTAATAGGAGTGTTTATGGTGAGCGTCATGGCTGATGTGATGCCCCGCATTATGTAACATGGCTGCCGCCCAGAGCAGATGCCTTTCCTCATGCCCCCATTCATGGAAAATCCCCTTGGTTTGATCAAAGAGACTGAGGGCATGAGCGGCAACCTGTTTGGCGTAACTAAGGTCAATGCCATACTTATCAGCAAGTTTGAGAATGCTGCGATCGCGGATTGTACTCTGATAGCGCCAACCATCTTCGATATAACCATGGCGGATCATCCAATCCACAACTAAACCTTCACGCAAAGCACTTTGACAAAGCGTGATTTTGGGAACTCCCAATAGGCGCATCGTTTCTAAAAGAACTAATGCTCCTGCCAAAATAATCTCGGCTCGCTTTTGACGTACCATGAGAGTTCGTTCTTCTAGATCGGCTCGCCGCAACCGCCATACAATATTTTCGAGATCGGCAAAGGGAATCTCATAGCCTTGGAGCGGATTGGGAACTAGTCCTGTTTTTTCTTTAGAATGCAAAATTGCGAGGGTTTCAATCGTTCCTGAGGTACCGATCGCTTTTAGAGATTTAATATTTTTACTCTGGAGTAGCGATCGCAAATCATCGGTGGGTCGCTCGATCGAGCCTAGAATATATCCCATCAAGCAATCATAATCCGATGATGAGATAGGATCGCTCTTCACAAATAAATCCGTTAGACGGACTGCCCCAATCTTGGTGCTACTCAAGTACATCGGATCGCGACCATCCCCCAAAATCATCTCCGTAGATCCACCCCCAATATCAATTAATAGATGGGGCTCATCCCTGAGTTCCATTGCCGAAATTACGCCTAAATAAATGCGGCGAGCTTCTTCCTGCCCTGAGATAACTTCAATATGTAAGCCTAATTCTTCATAAATGCGGCGGATAAAATCATGCCCGTTAGGAGCCTCACGGGTAGCACTAGTGGCGACTGCTACGATTTCTTCAACCTTAAGAGTGCGACAGATCTCTTGACATCGTTTTAAAGCTTCTAGCGATCGCTGCATGGCATCTTCGGTCAAATTCCCTGTTTGGGAACAGCGTTCTCCTAGACGCACCGTCGCTTTTTCTGACTCAATCACAGTAAAACTAGGAATCGAAGTTTTTATTTCCACAATTACCATGTGAATGGAATTGGTGCCAACGTCGATCGCTGCTAGAGTTTTGACATCTGAAGTCATAGGAGGTTTCCGCGAAATATCTTACGTCATGTTAAATGAAAAGCTGCCAGAATAGAAACTACATTCGGTTAGTTGCGAGGGGGAAAGCAGCTACCATATTTTTAATACAAATGCGAATACTATGGGAAAGAAGCCAGTAATTTTAGTCATCGATGACGAACCAGCCAATTTTGATGTCATGGAAATTTTGCTTTTTAAAGAAGGCTACGAGCTTCATCATCAAGACAATGGGGCGGATGCGATCGCCTCCCTAGATAGGATCAATCCTGACATTATTTTACTCGATGTGATGATGCCCGATATGGATGGCATTGAGGTGTGTCAACAAATTAAAAGCGATCGGCAGTGGCAACATATCCCCATTATTATTGTAACGGCTCTCGCTGATAAAGAGGATCTAGCCCGTTGTTTGGATGCTGGGGCAGACGACTTTATCAGTAAACCAATTAATAGTACTGAACTCCGCGCCCGCGTCATCTCGATGCTGCGCATCAAGTCGCAATACGATCGCTTGCAAGAAACGATGCTATTGCGTGAAGAAATGATGCAAACCATCGTCCACGATCTGCGCAATCCCCTGATCGGGATTTTGTTGGGTTGTGACTCTCTAAGAAGTTTAGAACTACCCGATCGCGCTACCAGAAGAATCGACCAGATGAGTAAAGCGATCGAGCAAATGCGACTGCTCATTGACGATATTTTAACTATTGGCAGGATCGAGGCGAATAAATTAATCCTCAATCGCACCAAAATCGACATGACCGATCTAACTAAAACGGTGCTAGCAGGATTTGCCCCCATTGCCCAGCGCAAACAAATTGCGATCGTCAGTGAGTTTACCGATGAGCCCACCTATATCTCTGGCGACCTATACCTAATTCGCCGTGTATTAGACAACTTAATTGATAATGCGCTTAAGTTCTCACCCCAGCAAAGCTCCGTGACGATCAAAGTGGGATGCCTGCCTAAAAATCCCGATCGCCCCGATCTAATTAAGATTCAAGTAATCGATGAGGGTGTAGGTATCAGCTCACACCAAAAACAGGTCATCTTTGAAAAGTACGAAGTTGGGAATATTGTACTGGGAGTATCTCAAATTGGGCTGGGGCTGTCTTTTTGTAAAATGACTCTTGAAGCCCATCAAGGATCGATCTCAGTGACGAACAATCAACCTCAAGGTTCAATTTTTACAATTTTCCTCAATCGCCAATAAGTAATACCAATTCATGAAAGTGTTGTCACACTTTCATGAATTAAACACCAAACCCAGTAAGGTTTTGAGATACCCAAAATGACAACGCCATTTTGGGAATTGGTGTAATACCAATTCCCAAAAGCGTGGCTACACTTTTGGGAATTGAAGACCAAACCCAGTAAGGGTTTTAAAATCCCAAAATGGCATTGCCATTTTGGGAATTGGTATAACATCAGTTCGGGTTAAGCTGGCAAATTTTAAAAGCCCAATTTTAAAAGCTCAAAAGTAAAAGCCTTGCTAAGCAAGGCTTTTACTTTTGAGCTTTAAGAAAGGGTTTGCGTAGCAAACCCTTTCTTAAAGCCAGTTGCAAATTATCCCGAACTCACGTTAA
>NZ_LIRE01000157.1 GCF_001402795.1 Pseudanabaena sp. 'Roaring Creek' | reverse complement strand
TATAGCTATAGCCAAATAAGTTAAGACATAAAACCCAGAAGAGTGTTGCGGCGCTTCGCGCCGCAACACTCTTCTGGGTTTTGTTTTTGTCCTAAAATAATTACAAACCAACAGCATCAACAATCACGCGATCGCAAGATAGTCCACCGCTAGGAACCAACACATCAGCTAGCTTTTGACCAATCAGAGGACGCTTGATCTTTAGTCTGATTTCCGACACAAGACTGTCTTCTTTGCCACATTTTAAGTTTAAGCTACCCGAAGCACCGTCACCAAAACTACTATCAAAAGCCCGTTTTACATCCGTTAGAGTAACAGTCTTACCAATATTAGACGCAAACAAATCTCTTACCTGCGAAGCGTTAAATTCTTCTACTAAACCAATGGCAAGATCGTAGTAAGTATCTGCATTACGTCCATCACAAGTCCCATGTTTGTACCATTCATGGCGATCTAAATTAGATACGAGCCCTGGCATGACCTTTGATAACTCAGCTTGGGTTTGAGCATCAGTCTGTACAGGGGGCAAAGATGACCAGTTGCCATTTTCGTCTCTATTGATATCATCTGAACTCACACCGCAGTAGGAAAGCTTATCTGGCCAAAGACCATGCAAAGTAAAATTAGTTGCATCATAACTAGTTGGTGATTGTTTGATGCATTCAGTCTTATTGGGGTGGGTTTGACAAAAAGATGATTGCCAAGATAAAGCTAGCAAATACCGATCGGCACAACCTTGAATAGGGCAACTCTGTACATTACTCTGTAAATTACTCTGGGCATTATCCTCTTTACTATTGCCAGCTACTGTAGGTTTAGTAGTAGGCGCAATAGCAGTAGGCTGAATATCCCCATTGAGATCGTTTAAGCTCAGTTTGCCACAACTTTTGGCAACCCATTTGTTGATCCCATCGACTTTAATTGCAACAAAGTCTCCATCTTGCTTATTTAGTCCAGTCGCACTATAGGCTTCCCCAGCCTTAAGACTTACTGGTTCACTTTGATTTTTAATACCAGCATAAGCCACACAATTATTAGCAACAAACTTACCTTTAATAGGGTAATCAGCATAGCTAAACTGTTGTCCTAGTAGTAGGAAAGCCAATAATAAACTAATGATAAATCTCATATAACTTGCCATATATGACTAATAGTTGATATGTAATTTATCATATTCAGCCAATTTGCAATTTAAAGTTGTTTTAAGCATTGTTTAAATGTATTTCCATACTTAAAAAGTAAAATTATAGTAATTTCAAATAAGAACTAGAGTCTAGAAAGTCTTTGTATTTGCTCTATCTAAGGACTAAAACCCTCTAGTTTTTAATTGGATTTACTATAAATCCCCAAAATAATTACGGTGCAAAGCACCACCATTATTTTTTATTATCCTAAGCAATATCGATCAGTACATTTCCCATAGCATTATCAAAACTGAATCTCCCCATATCCACCTCAACAATCATTACTAAGCCTGCTTTCGATTTAGCATTTCAATCATAAGTCTAATACTCTCGGCTTGAGTCTGAGCAATGATGGCTTGCTGTCTGGTAATTTCCTTAATTTCTATTAATTCGGTGTGAAGAGATTCGATTTGAATTTGGGATGTAATGGCTTGCTGTTTAGTAATCTCCTTTATTTCTACAAGTTCAGCATGGAGAGTTTCACGTTGCTCCTTTGCCTCCTCTCTGACACTGTTTATCTCAGCTTTGACTGTTGGTAGTTCGAGGTAAAGTGCCTGTATTAATTGCTGAATATCATTGCTTAAGCTATCAACTTTGTCAGCAAATCGGTCTAACCGCTCATCTGTCCATCTTTCAGCCATTGTTTTACTGTCTTAATTTACTTTCATTTTATGTTGAGTTTATGTGATTCAGATCTAAAAATCTACAACCACATTTACCTTCTCTCTAGAGCACCGACAAAATTATCACTCATAGAACTACCGATTAAGGTGATTTGTTTAAGAAGCGTATTAGAAAGCTAGGTATGAGCGATCGTAAATTTTTACTTGTTTCCTAATTTAACCAATCTACCAACCCATCAGCCTTCTTAACATTACTTCTTATCTAGATTTTTAGACTTGCGTTTATCTCTAACATAGATAATGTTATTCCTTCGTTCAATTTCAAACAGATCAACAGCCTCGAATAAAGTACTTAACTTTGTATAGCCATAGTTACGGGGGTCGAAGGATGCTTGATTGGCAATATGAGCACCTATAACTCCTAAGCTAGACCAACCATCATCTTGTTGGGTACTTACAACTGCTAATCTAAGCAAGTTAGTTAATTTTGTATCTTGTTTCAACTCTTTAGTTGTTTTCTTCCCATTTTCTACTTCCTTAGAAATTTCAAAATCAATATTTTGACCTAGATTTTCTAAATATAAAAAGGTTGAGCAAGCGTAGACAAAAGGCAGAGGAGTCTTCTTTTCGCCAAATCCATAAACTTTCAAGCCATTTGTTAGAATTCTCATGACTAAAGGAGTAAAGTCACAGTCACTAGAAACAATTGCAAACGCATCCAGATTTTGGGTGTACAACAAATCCATTGCATCAATAATTAATGCTGCATCTGTTGCATTTTTGCCTTTGGTATAGTCAAACTGTTGAATGGGGCGAATCGCAAATTCATGTAAATTATCCTCCCAAGCTTTAAGCAAAGGATTTTTCCAATTTCCATAAGCCTTTCTTATATTTGCTACGCCATACTTTGCAATCTCAGATATGATTGCATCAATTTTAGAAGCAGGAGCGTTGTCTGCATCAATTAACAAGGCGATTTTCGATTCAGATTGATGCATATCTCCGTATAATCCAAGTGACAAGAGCAAAATATATATTGCCCTAGCCACTTAGATTTTTTGGCTTAATTCAGTGATAAGTCTAGATTACTTCATCCACTCGGTGTGGAAAAACTCACCTCTGGGCTTGTCGGTACGCTCGTAGGTATGAGCGCCGAAGTAATCGCGCTGAGCCTGAGTCAAGTTTTGAGGTAGGCGATCGCGTCGGTAACTATCGAAATAATCGAGAGAGGCACTGAAAGCGGGGATCGGAATACCCAATTGTGCCGCCGCAATTACCACCTTACGCCATGCTGATTCCTTGGTCAGAATTGTTTCTTTAAAATCGGGATCGACTAGCAAGTTAGATAGCTGGGGATTGCGTTGGAACGCTAGCTTGATCTTGTCAAGGAAGGCAGCGCGAATAATACAACCACCTTTCCAAATGCGGGCAATTTCACCAAGATTTAAGTCGTAGCCAAAGTCGCGCGAAGCTGCCCCAAGTAATGCCATGCCTTGAGCGTAGGAACAGATCTTGGAGCAATAAAGCGCATCGCGAACAGCATCGATAAATTCTTGGCGATCGCCTTCATATTTACCAGAGGTCGAACTTTTGAGAACCTTAGAGGCAGAAACTCGCTCTTCTTTGTATGAGGACATCACCCTTGCGGTTACCGCCGCAATCATCGTAGGGATCGGTACGCCCAAATCAAAGGCACTTTGTACTGTCCATTTCCCCGTCCCCTTCTGACCTGCCGCATCCAGAATTTTATTAACTAGCGCATCCCCAGTCAGATCGTCAACCTTCGTAAAAATATCTGCCGTAATATCGATCAGATAGGAATCAAGCTCAGAAGTGCGCCATGCCGTGAAAGTGTCATGCAACTCCGCCGCGTTCAATCCTAAACCCGTACTGAGTAGATCATAGGCTTCGGCAATCAGTTGCATATCGCCATATTCAATGCCATTATGCACCATTTTGACGTAATGCCCCGCACTACCTTTGCCAATATAGGTAACGCAGGCTCCATCATCAACCTGAGCGGCGATTTTAGTCACAATCGGCTCGATTTCTGCATAGGCAGACTTTTGTCCGCCAGGCATCATACTAGGACCATTAAGCGCACCTTCCTCACCTCCGCTTACGCCCATACCAATGAATTTAAGATTGATTTTCTCTAGCTCCACAGTACGGCGATCGGTATCGTTATAGAGCGAGTTACCACCATCGATGATGATGTCACCTTCGTCTAAGAATGGCTTTAATTCCTCGATCACCGCATCCACAGGCGCACCTGCCTTGACCATGATCAATATTTTGCGGGGACGCTCTAGGGAAGCAACAAAATCAGCGATCGTAAAAGTACCTTTAAAATCCTTACCAGCAGCACGAGTCGCTAAAAACTTATCAGTTTTATCACGACTTCGATTGTAGACACTCATCGAAAACCCATTGCGCTCAATGTTTAGAGCGAGGTTTTCACCCATCACAGCCAAACCAATCAATCCAAAATTTTGCTTGTCAGATGCCATAAAATCCTCTCTATTCATGAACGTCCATGAACGAAATATGATGCATTCTCAAAGTAAAGACAATTTTTGCTGAACTTAAGAACAAAGGTATCGTAAGCGCTGATTTGGTGGGGATCGCAAATCCTTTGTAAATCCTTAATACAATTAGTCGAGCAATCGATCGAAAAAGCAAATCAACCCCAAAAGAACAAATCAACCAAATCGAACAAAAGATCTAAAAGATCTATAAAACATAAGGATTGCTCATGTAACGCTGACTTTGGGGCTTTGAGAAAGGATTTACAACGCAAACCCTTTCTCAAAGCCCGTTTCAAATCATCCCGAATTCACGTTACTTAGTCCCTATGAAATTCTATGAAGTATTCAGGGAAGTATTAGCAGGTAAGACTTAGAACAGTGTATGCTTATTTGAGTTAGGATATTTAAAATATGCAAACATGCATATTAGCTAAAGGCTAAAGTATTTGAGCTAAAGTGAAATTTGGCTACATTGCTAAACCAATAATAGCTATTCAGCCCATTAGTGCGGGGATACGTTGGACTACCTAATATTTCATTTTTTTGCGGAACTTTGTTTAGGTAGGTTTCAAATATGCAACCATCTCAGGTTTGACTGAGATTGCTATCGACTACGATCGTTTTTGTACTAATTGTATGAGCATGATTTATTGTTGATTGGTTGACATATTTCGCTAGCAATCGCTCAGTAAGGTCTAGTCCGCATTAGACAGCTTATTTTTCTGGAGGTTCAGATGAGTAAAACCAATAAGTCCAGCCAATCCGATGATTCAAGTATTAAATCACCAAAATCTGTTACACCTAAACCTCCGATTAAAGATTTGCCTAAATTAGAAGTTGTCAAAGTTATTGCTCCAAAGGCTCCAGATTCCAATCAGCCTGAAGAGATTAAGTCTGTACCTCAAAAAGAGGAAGTAGTTAAATCTGTTCCTAAGGTGATCCCTGCTGTGGCAAGGATCAAAGCACCGATCGCCAATCGGACTGGGGAGATTCCACCTACCATAGATAAAAACCCTGAAGAATCTCAAGAGACGAAAGTCTGTTTGCAGCCAATACCCGATGCAACGGAACCATTTCAGTACAGAGCCATTGGGGTGATCAGTGGGAAATATATTGCCAATGAAGATAACTTTGCCAAAGGGCACATCTTGACGACCGATGGTTCTCAAGTTGATGCTGTATTACTTGGCAAAATTATTTCGATTGTAAAAAAACGTTTGCAAAGCGATCGCGAATACTTGTGGGTTGTATATCCTAGAACCAATGATAAAGCAGGTAAGTTACATGTACAGATATCTGGCGTGTGGGCTCCTGTAGAACTCGGAAAGACAGATATACCTGTCGATCCTAATATTCAAGATGGTTATTTCTCTGTACGTGGAGAGATCTCAAGCCAGTCTATTGAAGATAATGCTGTCATCGTTAAAGTACGCCGTACTGAGCAGAAGTTTGACAAGCAAAAAGATAAAGTCACCAAAGAATACACTAAGTTTAAAGTTAGACTCTCAGGATTATTACCCACTGATGCCGTGGGTCAGTTTTGGAGCGTGAACGTCCAGCGACAAGGAGATGTTTTGACCATTATTGATGGGGAATTCATCGGCATTATACCCTCTAAAGGCAAACGTGGATCTCAATCGAAGGGTCGTCCCAGTGGTGGCGGTGGCAAGTTTGCCCCAAGAAAATATGGCAGCGATCGCCCCTATAGCGATCGCCCATTTAAGCCATCCTATGCGGGTGATGGTGGCAGTAGTTCGATCTATCCTCCACGCCCAAAATTCTCCGAAGACCGTCCTCCTGTGCCGAAGCCATTAATTAAACGCAAAGAGCCAACAGATAGCTAAAAAACATCTAAACAAAAAGACTCTCGCTTTGCAAGAGTCTTTTTGTTTAGATCGCTTTAGATGCTCTTATTAACGTCAGTTCTGGTTAAGCTGACCAATCTTCAAATCCCAAAGGTAAAAGCCATGCTAAGCATGGCTTTTACCTTTGGGATTTGGGAAAGGGGTTGCGTAGCAACCCCTTTCCCAAATCCCGTTTCAAATTATTTTGAATTCACGTTGTCTTAAGGTTGCAATACCATACTCCATTCTTTGTTTTGGTTGTCCCAAAAGGGAGCATCTGTTTCACCGACTATGTTTGGTCCCCAATAGGTACGGGAACCATCCGTAGCAAAGACAAAAATTACATCACCTTTACCGATCGCAATTTTGTAATTTGGTAAGGATAGCAACAAGCCTTCTTTACCGCCTTCATTGGGGGCAAAGTCCCAATTCAGGGGTTCGATCGCTTGCCATACATTCTGAGAGGTAACTCGCGAGAATAGGACAATCCGCACCGATCGCTCCGTACGGTTGCCAACACGAAGACTACCAATATTTTCGCCATCATTGAGACTAGGACGAGTAAAGGTAGCTGGTAAGGGAGGAACAATTACTTTTGTCGCTTCATTGTTTTCGGGAATATCGCGGGCGGGGGGGACATTAAACCGCTGCCAAAGGGAAACACCTGTCAAGGCGATTAGCATTCCCAGAGCCATCGAATAAGCATATTTGACATCAAGAGTTGGTATCACAGCTTAGATTTTGATGTTTATATTTCTATTTTAAGGTCTTGATTTACGGATCAAGAATTTACATGCAAATTGTTTAGGATTGACAGACAAACAGGACAGGATAAATGTAAGGCTGAGTAGCTGGGCATAATTAAAAGCCAGAGTCAAAACCTATAGCACCCACAGTCCTTATACCAAATTACAAAATGGCTACGCCATTTTATAATTTTAAAACTCTTACTGGGTTTGGTTTTCAATTCCCAAAAGTGTAGCCACACTTTTGGGAATTGGTATTACTCTACAGATGTCAGAGTTTTATCTTTCAATCGCACTTAGCTCCTTATAGCCAATTTGATGCCATTACATAGGAAATTGTTTCTGAAAACCCCTTTATTTTCCTAATTAATTTAGTAAAGAGCTGGGCATAATTAAAAACCAAATTAAAAACCTGTAGCGATCGCGGCGCGATCGCTACAGGTTTTATACCAATTCACGAAAGTGTGACAACACTTTTGTAAGTAATTGTGCAAATTTCCTAGTCCATAAATAGCGGTGCGGGGCAAAGCCCCGCACCGCTATTTATGGACTGGGAAATTAATTTTTTGTATGGGCGATCGCCACGGCGTGGGATGTACCGATGCGTGTTGCACCTGCATCGATTAAGGCGATCGCCTGCTCTCTCGTCCGAATCCCCCCTGAAGCTTTAATACCAACTTTGTCCCGCGAGATTTCTTTAAGAAATTTCACCATTTCCACGGTGGCAGCTCCCGCCCAGCCCGTGCCAGTTTTCAAAAAGGCAACGCCAGCATCCATGCATACTTCGGCGGCGAGTTCTCGCTCATCATCAGTTAACAAACTCAACTCTAAAATTGCTTTGACGGGTTTGCCCGTCTCCTCACAAATTTGCGCGATATCTTGATGCAATAAATTAGTCTGTCCCGTTTTGAGCCATCCAAAGTTAATCACCACATCTAATTCCGTCGCCCCATTTTCTACCGCTTCCATCGCTTCATAAAGCTTAACGTTTGATGTGGTTGCACCGCTAGGAAAACCAATCACCGTACAAATTTCCACCTTTGTTTTGAGAAGTCGCTCTGTCGTACGTTTAACATTACAGGGATATACACATACGCTAGCAAATCCTAGGCGATCCGCTTCTTCACATACGCGATCAACTTGTTCATGACTAGCGGATGGATCTAGAAGGGCGTAATCGATATAGGCGGCAGGATTGATGTCAGTTTGAAGCATAAAACAATACACACTTAGGCGAGTGAGAGGTTACATTGGAGATTAGTGACGATAACTTCTTATAATTACTTATTCACGTCACTTCTCACGACTTAATTCTCGACTTATTAAAATCAAGTAAATATAGGCAAATATAAGTAAATATGCATATTTCCGAATTAGATGAACTGGAAGCATCGGTTAGCGATTTGCTGACCATGGCAAAAGTAGAATTAGAACAAAATCGCCTACAGCAACAGCGCGATCGCCAAATTCAAGAAGCAGTAGCCCAAATTGAAGCAAGATTAAAACCACTGTTGGCAAAGGTCGAACAAATGCTGCAAGAATATTGCCGCGAGGGTGGTCACCAAGACAGTGAGACTAAGCAAAGGCTAGAGAAAAAAGCTGCCGATATCCGACAGGAAATCGCCGAAGCCCCAGTCCTAGCCGCTCAGATCGCCGATCGCCAATTGATCCTCAGTGAAGAAAGACTACTAGATGAACGAATAACCGAACAAACGGCTCAATGGCGACAGGAATTAAAAGCAGATCTATTAGAGATGATCGAAGAACAACGCGATTTCTTTAGCGCTACCGACGCTTCGATCGCCGTTCGAGGATATGCCAATGACTTAAAAGCGATTGGTTGCCTCGAAGAAGTCGTCGAGGCGCTGATCAATCAAATAAATTCCCACAGTGAAGAAGGACCCGTCGCACGCCTTCGGGGCAGTCACGAACAAACCCTGACCTTTATTTATAACAAAGCTCTTGAAAATCGCTCCCGCGTGGATCGCGCCCCTGATGTACAGCCTAACGCCAGACATCGCAAATCAGAAAAACGCCCTGCTTTGTACACCGATCTCATTGGTAAGGTATTAGTCTTCGGAGGACACGATCGCTTGCAAACGGCTGTAAAGAATCGGTTACGCGATTCGGCAATTAATTTAATGTGGTATACCGAGCAGGATGGCTTACAACTTGCCGCGCAGGGTGAAAGCCAAATTGCAGGTGGAGATTTAATTATTATCGTGACAGGTTATGCCAGTCACTCCCTCACCGAACGAGCGATCGAAGCTTGTCGTCGAGCCAATAAAACCTATGAAATCGTCAATACAACGGGTATGACCAGACTACTCGAAGTAATCGAATCGGGACTAAAGGCGAAACAGTTAGCACGCCATTGGAAACAAGGATAAAACCAACCCAATAAAGAGTTGCGGCGCAAAGCGCCGCAACTCTTTATTGGGTTTGATGTCCTCACTTAAGTGAATATAGCTATAACAAAAATTTTAGATAACTTTATGGGTACACAGAGGATAAACGAAGCAATAACTGCCGCCGATCTCGATCGCATTGTGGAAATGGCATGGGAAGATCGCACCAGCTTTGATACGATTTACGACCAATTTGGCATTTCTGAATCTGAAGTGATTAAAATCATGCGTAAGTCAATGAAACGCTCCTCATTTCTGATGTGGCGAGAAAGGGTAAGCGGTCGCAAAACTAAGCACGCAAAGACCTCCGAGGCGCAAAGATTTCGCTGCAGTCAACAAGATAAACCAAAGTCTCGCTAAGTATTGATGTAATACGAATTCACGAAAGTGTGACAACACTTTTGTGAATTAAAACCCAAGCCTAATAGAGTTTAAAAAACTAAAAATGGCTACGCCATTTTTAGTTTTGGTATAAGTGGCTGGGCGCAATTAAATATAAAACCCACAAAACCTTTGGTGCAAGTGCTGAATGCATCACAGATGATGCCTCTAATTTTTAATTATGCCAATCACTTATCTCAAGCAGAAAAATTAATATTTAGCCTATTTCTAGGGAGATAACTATGCGCTTAATTCGTAATTGTGCGGTTTTAGGAATATTGCTAACGGTCGTGGGGATGCCTGTCATCATGCCCAAGCTGGAATTACTGGGATTAGAGGCGATCGCCCAAAGCTCTAATGAAGATCTACGGGTGCAAGAGATTACCGAGGCGGTGAATCTCAAACAATCGGGGCACTATCGCTTAGAAAAGGGCGATCCTGAAGGGGCAATTGCCGATCTCCAAAAGGCACTAGCCCTATTTCGGAAATGGAAATCCCCTTGGGGGGAACGCGATACGCTCAATTTCTTTGGAGATGTCTATTTAAAAACAGGGCAATATGAGAAAGCAATGTCCTATTTTCAGCAAGCCCTCAAAATTGCTCAAGAGCTAGTCAAACTACCCGACAGCGATCCTGCGGATGTTGCCTATACCTTGCAATATATTGCGGAAACCTATGACAAGCAGAGAGAGTATCCCCAAGCTTTATCCACCTATCAACAGGCTCTAAATATTTTTCGCGATCACCTCCAAAAGAAACCCAGCGATCGCGATTCTTTGCGCACGAGTATCAGTTTGACGCTTTCTAGTATTGCTTCACTTTATTTTCGGTCTTCGCAATACGATCTAGCTTTGGCTAGTTATCAGCAATTATTACCAATTCTTGCGGAAATTCCCGACTACTATGGACGCGTCCAAACGTTGAATAATATTGGCGTGATCTATGCCAATAAGACCCAATATGCTGAAGCCCTCGAATCCTATAACCAAGCGTTAGACTTAGTGCGTTCTCCCTGCTGTGTTGTCTATAAGGGAGACGAATCCGCGATTCTCAATAATATGAGCGCCCTGTATTTTAGTCTCGGACAAAATAAACGCGCTTTAGAATTAGCCGATCAATCCACCAAAATTTATTTCAAGTTATCCAATGAGAACTTTGCAGGCTTAAAAAAATCGGAAGTAGAATTTCTATACGATGTTTTAGGTGAGGAGAATAGCAATCCCAATCTCACCAGTCGAGGTTTATCTGTACGAGCCAATGTTGGGGATGCGGCGAGTAATGAAGTCACCGTTAATGCGGGCAAAGCCAATAATTTTAATAATCTCGCCCAGCTCTATAGCAATAGTGGCAAATATAAAGAAGCGATCGCTTTTTTCCAAAAAGCTAAAGCCATCTATCAAGACATCGGTAATGAGCTAGGGGTAGGGATTACCCTTGACAATATTGGGAGTACCTATTCACGTTTGGGGCAGGTCGAGCAGGCGATCGCCTTGCACCAACAAGCTCTGACCATATATGAGAAGGTCAGGGATCGGACGGGAATCGGTGTAACTTCAAGCAATCTCGGACGCGCCTATGCCAATCTCAACAAACAAACAGAAGCTCTCTCCGCCTATCAAAAGGCTCTAAATATTGCGCGAGAAGTTGGCGATCGCAGTACCGAAGCCGTCGTTCTTGCCAATATTGGGGATTTGCTCACCCAACGGAAACAAATAGAACTAGCGATCGCTTTTCTCAAGCAATCGGTCAATGTGCGCGAAGCAATTAGACAATCGATCAGAATGTTGCCCCGTGAAGATCGCGCCGCCTACAAGCAAAGTGTTGCCTACACCTACCGCAACCTCGCCCAACTATTACTAAAGCAGGGACGCATTTACGAAGCGATCCAAATTCTCGATCTGTTAAAAGTGCAAGAACTTCAAGATTATCTGAGAGATGTTAAGGGTAACGAGCGCACGGCAGCGGGCATTACTCTCTTTGCCCCCGAGCAGGTGGCAGTTAAAAGCGATCTGCAATCGCTCATGGATGGCTCTCCCCTAGTCGCCCAAATCCAGCAGGTCAGTGCCCAGCAAAGTGACAATCTCGCCACATCGCGATCGCTACTGATCGATGTCCAGAAATTTGGCGATCGGGCAGCCCTATTCTATCCATTACTTTTTGAAGATCGACTTTATTTAGTCCTGTTACCTGCAAAATCAGCGCCGATTTTGCGTTCTATTACGATTGCGCCTCAAGACTTTACCAAAATACTCCAAGATTTTCGCGCTGATTTGCAAGACCCTAGCTCTAACGATGTGAAGGATTCCTCTTCACGCCTTTATCAATATCTCATTAAACCCATTGAAGCCGATCTAAAAACCGCCAAGATCGAACTACTCCTTTATGCTCCCGATGGACAGATGCGGTATATTCCCCTTGCAGCTCTCTATGACGGTAAGCAATGGCTGATCGAGCGCTTTAGCTTTAACTACCTCACCGCCTCTGGTTTCATCAACGGACAGCCCATTAGCAAAGCCCCCCTCAAAGCGATCGCCGCCGCCTTTACCCAAGGCTCCATCAAATTTGAAGTAGGTAATGAGAAGTTCTCTTTTACGGGACTGCCTTTCGCCGCCAAAGAAATTGATAAAATTGCCGATACCTTCCCCAACACAACTAAATTAGTTGATGCTTCCTTTAGTCGCAATAATACCGTGACCCAGTTTGGTGAATACGATCTGATCCATTTAGCGACCCATGCCGCCTTTGTCAGCGGATCGCCTGAGGATTCCTTTGTATTAATGGGCAATGGCGATCGCCTAAATTTACGGGAATTACGGGAATGGAAACTGCCCCATACCCAATTGATCGTTTTAAGTGCCTGCCAAACTGCAATTGGTGGATTAGTTGGGAGTGGCGAAGAAATTCTCGGATTTGGCTATCAGATTCAACGAACTGGAGCTCGAGCAGCGATCGCTTCGCTCTGGACTGTGAGCGATCGGGGAACGCAGATACTAATGGGAAATTTTTATAGCCAGTTACAACAGGGTAACAACATCATCAATTCTTTACGCCAAGCTCAACTCGGCTTATTGCAGACCAAGGACAATGAATTTCAGCATCCTTATTTTTGGTCGGCATTCATCTTGATCGGCAACGGCAATTAATACCAAATCACAAAATGGCGTAGCCATTTTGTGATTTGGCATTTTGTGATTTGGTATTAAAGCTAGCAAAACCCGAAAAATTTGCTTAGGACATAAAACTGCAAAGATGAGTGGCGGGGCTTCGCGCCGCCACTCATCTTTGCAGTTTTATGCCAAGTCACGAAATTGTCAAACTAGCGCTTGCAATATTTTTCAACAGTGGTCAGTAACTCTTTTTCCCCAAAGGGTTTAGTTAAATATTCCGTAGCCCCAACCATCCGCGCTTTAACGCGATCGATAAATCCATCTTTTCCTGTCAGCATAATAATCGGAACCTTAGCAAAGGCACTAGACTTACGGAGCATTCCACATAGCTCGTAACCATCGATTTCTGGCATAGTGATATCGCACAAAATCAGATCGGGCTTGTGCTGAAAAATCAAACTCAAAGCCTTCGTCGGACTGGAAACCGCCATCACTTGAAAGCCGTGATTGTGCAGAATATACTCCACCGCTCGGCAGATGGTCACACTATCATCAATACATAAAATACGTGGAGATTGAACTTTAACCTGTTGGGGCGCACTCAGAGCTAAAGGGTTAATCGTCACTTGTCCCAAGGCGATCGCATCATAGATCTGCTGTCCGATCTGGCTAATATCTTGCCCCGTATATCTGGTCAGTTGTCGGAGCGTCGTTTTGCCATCGATCCATTCACTTAGATGGGGCAAAGCTTCGCGATCGAGCAGTATGGGACATTGATCGAGGGACTGCAATACTGGATAAAACTTCTTCCATGTCTGAAGCTGTTGCGAATATTGCGAACTAATTTGCGAAAATTTAAATCTGGTTAACCTTGGCGTAAGAGCCGTACTAATTTCAAAAACAAAAGTACCTTGGTAGAGTCCGATAATATCAAAAAGGACTTCGCGGATGGTTCCTTCGAGAATTGACTTAGTTTGGTCGGGGCTTAAGATATTAGCCTCTAGAAGCGCCCAAATTTGTCCGTATTCTAAAACATTAATCCCCAGTTTCGAGCTAGACAAACGGTCGAGCGCGTGGTCTAAGCCTAAACCATGCAAATAATCCTGTAGTCGAGTCAAATTGCTATCAGTGTCGGTAGCATAGATTAATTCGCCATTATCAAAAAATAAAAACCAGAATTTTCCAGTGCTGGATTCAATTAACAACTCACCAGTTCGTTGCCCACACTCGATCAGGTGGATAATAGTATGGATGTCAATTTCTCGGAGCGTGCCTTGCATGAGGTGTTACAAATTTGTTTTTTGAATTTCGGTTTTTAAATTTTAGTTTTTAAATTTTAGTTCTATACAAAAAATCTATCGACATTATCAGAATTACAATCGCCCCTTGATTTTAAATCTTTTTAGAACAGTTTACGCTGAAATAAAACAGTAAAAGCCTCGCTAAGCGAGGCTTTT
>NZ_LIRE01000156.1 GCF_001402795.1 Pseudanabaena sp. 'Roaring Creek' | reverse complement strand
TACATTTGGCGACAGCTATATATAAACAAAAGCCCAAAGAGAGAGGCAGCGCTTGGCGCTGCCTCTCTCTTTGGGCTTTGTTAGCTATAATTAACATCGACTAATCAAAAGAATCGTGCAGAATGAGTCAAAAAGAAGTAATCCTTACCGATAAAGCCCCCGCTCCCGTCGGTCCTTATAACCAAGCGATCGCTGTTCCTGCGTCGAGCAAATTAATTTTCATGGCAGGACAAATTGCGATCGAGCCTGCGATCGGCAAAATTGTGGCTACTACGGTCGAAGAGCAAGCCGAACAGGTAATCAAGAATATTCAAGCCGTTCTTGCCGAAGCTGGGGCAGATTTAACTAACGTGATCAAGACCACTGTATTTCTGGCGGATATGGCGGATTTTCCCAAAGTGAATGCGATCTACGGCAAATATTTTCTCGCTCCCTTCCCAGCCCGCTCCACCGTTCAAGTTGCCAGACTGCCCCTTGATGCACTGGTGGAAATTGAGTGTATTGTCGCCATCTAACGAAATAATTTATAGCTGTCGCCAAATTTACTAGGACATAAAACCCAAGAATTAATTGGCGGCGCTTCACGCTGCCAATTAATTCTTGGGTTTTGATTTGTCCTAATTCAAGTGACTGTAGCTATAAAGGTGCGAGGCAAAACCTCACGCCCAAAAATAAAAAAAACAAATAAAAAACCAAATAAAAAACCAAATAAAAAACCAAAGAGAGTTGTGATGCATTGAACCACAACTCTCTTTGGGTTTTTATTTTTGGGTTTTATGTCCTGATATACTTGGCGACAGCTATCTATTCCCATCCAAAGCCTTGCTAAGTAAAGCTTTATGCCAATTCCCAAAATGGCGTTACTATTTTGGGAATCTCAAAACCTTACTGGGTTTGTTTTTTAATTCACTGAAGTGTTGGCTCACTTCAGTGAATTGGTATTAGGCGTTGGTTGTTTAAGCTGTAGTTATAAAGTGAGTTAACAATGAAAAGTTTGTGGAGCGATCGCGAGGCGGCAGAATATAAAACCGACTTAGGCTTAAGAGTATATACATCAAGATTGTTGGGACGCGATCCATCCCTCGTTCTGCATGGGGGTGGCAATACTTCCGTCAAAATTTGCGAGAAGAATTTAGTTAGTGAAGAGGAAGAGATTCTCTACGTAAAAGGAAGTGGATGGGATTTAGAGACGATCGCTGAAGCAGGTTTCGCCCCCGTAAGAATGGCGCATTTATTGAAATTAGCCCAGTTACAGGTGCTCTCCGATTCGCAAATGGTGAACGAACTGAAGACCCAAATGACGAAAGCGAGTGCGCCCGCCCCATCGGTGGAGACGATTTTACATGCGATTTTGCCCTACAAATTTGTCGATCATACCCATGCCGATGCCGTCATTTCCATCACTAATACGGCAAACGGATGGGAACGCATCAAAGAAATCTATGGCGACGATGTCGTCATCATTCCCTATGTCATGCCTGGATTTGACCTTGCGCGAGTCTGTGCTGAAAAATTTACCAAGGAGAAGAACGATCGCACGATTGGGATGGTGTTAATGAATCACGGTATTTTCTCCTTTGGAGAAACTGCTCGCGAATCCTATGAAAGAATGATCGCCTTAGTCGATCGCGCTGAAGGTTATTTGCGCCAGTATCACGCTTGGGAAATTGCCGCGCCAACAACGACTCGTAAGGAAGAAACCCGAACGGCGATCGCCACTACGATCGCCCAGTTACGCGCTGAAGTCTCCCAAGTTGCTAACTTCCCTGTCATTCTAAGTTCTCATCCCGATGAGGTAAATTTAGCCTTTGTGCAAAGAGAAGATCTACATCTGATTTCCCAGCAAGGCTGTGCCACTCCCGATCATGTGATTCGGACTAAGCGGTTGCCTCTCGTGGGAAGGGATGTAAATGCTTATGCAGAGGCATATCGTGCTTATTTTGCCGAACAGTCGCAACATTCAACGCAGCCAGTCACCATTCTCGATCCCGCGCCGAGAGTAATTCTCGATCGCCAATTAGGGCTGGTCACCGTGGGTAAATCCGCAAAAGATGCCAAGATTGTCGCGGATATCTACGAACACACGATGGAAATCATTCAGCGATCTACGATCCTAGGTGGATATCAAGCACTCCCCGCTAGCGACATCTTTGCGGTGGAATATTGGGAATTAGAACAGGCAAAATTAAAAAAAGGTGGAGCCTCTCCTGCCTTTGCTGGGGAAATTGCCCTAGTCACGGGTGCGGCTTCAGGGATTGGTAGAGCCTGTGTCGATTCGTTATTAAAACGGGGTGCGGCAGTGGTGGGCTTGGATATCAATCCTGCGATCGAACAGCTTAGCGATCGCCCTGATTTTGTGGGTGTTACTTGTGATGTCAGCGATGAATTGGCGATCGCTAAGGCTCTAGACAAAGCCGTGACAGCCTTTGGTGGTTTGGATATGCTTATTCTCAATGCAGGGATTTTCCCCACGGGCTGTCGAATTGAAAACCTGAATACCGCCACATGGCAAAAGGTGATGCAGATCAATCTTGATGCCAATTTAATCCTCATGCGCGAATGCTATCCATTGCTAAAACTCGCTCCTAAAGGCGGTCGCGTGGTGGCGATCGGCTCTAAAAACGTTCCCGCTCCAGGTCCTGGAGCCGCAGCTTACTCCGCATCCAAGGCTGCCTTAACGCAATTGATGCGCGTTGCCGCATTGGAATGGAGCAGCGATCGCATTCGGATTAACACCTTGCATCCCAATGCGGTATTTGATACGGGAATCTGGACAGAGGAAGTGTTAGCCGATCGCGCGAAGCACTACGGTTTGACAATTGCCGAATATAAAACTAACAATCTACTCAAGGTAGAAGTGACTAGCCATCATGTCGCTGAGTTAGCGGTGGAAATGTGTGGTGGGCTATTTGCCTGTACTACCGCCGCTCAAGTTCCCATCGATGGCGGTAATGATCGGGTCATCTAGATGGGTGACGGCGCTTTGCGCCATCAGGACATAAACCTCAAGAATTGAGTGGCGGCGCTTCGCGCCGCCACTCAATTCTTGGGGTTTGATTTGTCCTCATTCAAGTGACTGTAGCTATAA
>NZ_LIRE01000155.1 GCF_001402795.1 Pseudanabaena sp. 'Roaring Creek' | reverse complement strand
ATGGTTAATTTTGGCTGCTGCCGACTTACCATTTTTAGTGATTTGTTCTAGTTTTTGGCGTTCTTCTTCGGTTAATGTCACTTTGTATCGTTTTGCTGACATACCTTTTTCCTTACTATTTTCTGTCCCTTTATTTTACCCGCCAAATTATCTTTGACTGTCTACTAGTGGGATTGGCAGTATCACCAAACGCACAAGGTAAAGGAATTGGTGGCTTGCTCTTGCAGCCCGTTCTCCAGCAAGCCGATCGCCAAGGTGAGATTTGCTATCTCTTTACTTCCACCGATCGCGCCGTAAAATTCTATCAACGGCATGGATTTGTGGTGCGCGAAGAATTACGAGTTCTCAACGATGCACCTCCCCTATGGATGATGATGCGATCGCCTCAAGATTAATATTAAGAGATACTGAATATGCGTTCTAAAATCTGTCAATTTATCCGAGAAATTCCACTCCTCTATAAACTCGCATATTTAAGCAATATCCTGCTACTAATCTGGTGTTTTAGAGACCTATTTTCTTACTTCTTTCCAACCGTATCACTTTTGGCGAGTTTACTAGTTCTTCCATTCCTGATTTTTTATGCTACAACTCTGATTTGGTCGGCTTTACACACTATTCTACGTTTCAAGCAAATTGGAATTAAATCTTTTTTGCCGTTCTTAATTCATGTCTTAATGCTAGGACTATTATTCAATGTGAATTTCACGCAAGTTTGGCTCAGTCTAAACTTTGACATATTCCTTCACAGCCGAGAAGATGTAGTAGCATTAGTTAGGTCAGGGCAGTTAATATCAGGCTCCTATGGACGAACGGAATTACCTCGACAATATCTCTGGACTTCCTGTGATGGCACAATTGATGTTGATAAATCCACAGAAACAATGGAAATTCTCTTCTGCACGTTCTCTGGATTTGATAGTGTAGCTGGTTATGTTTATAGTGATCAAGTGCCTAACTTAAATCACTTCTCTAGAGGTAAAATTTTAGAGTTTCAAAAGCTTCAAGAACATTGGTTCTGGTTATCTACAACATAATTGACCTCAAAGTCATCAATTGTGCGATCGCCATTGCGATATTCAAATCAACAGAAATAGTTTTTACTTGCGGAATCGAATATCTATCCGCCTTTTTTAATGGCGATCGCCAACTTATTAAGAAAGCTAGCTAAAAGCTAATCGCCAAAAGCCAAAAGCCAATACCATCCGCATTACTGAGAACCTATGCTTCGTAAATTATTAAGAAAAACACCTCTTGCTTGGCTCCAACTCACCCGCAATAAAGTTCGCTTTATCGTGGCGTTATCGGGTATCGCCTTTGCCGATATCTTGATGTTTGTGCAGATGGGCTTTGAAGGAGCGCTCTATGATTCGGCGATGAAGCCCTATCGCGAATTGATTCAGGCGGATCTAGCGATCGCCAGCACTCAGTTCCAAACCCTCATCTCCACACCTAGTTTTCAACGCGATCGCCTTTACCAAACCCTCGCCCATCCTCAAGTTAAATCCGTTGCTCCGCTTTATATTTCCGTTGCGGGTCAATGGCGCAATCCTGAAACTCGTCAAAATCGAGCAATTCTCATTTGGGGAGTCGATGCGGGTAATCCTAGCGTCAACCTACCCGATCCCGCCCAACAAATCCCGCAGATTCAACAACTAGATCGCGTTCTCTTCGATCGCGCTGGTCGTCCTGAATATGGCGATGTGGCAAATATGTTTATGCAAAAGGGAGAATTGGAAGCGCAATTAAACAATAAATTGGTGCAGGTAAGCGGGCTATTTGAAGTTGGTTCTTCCTTTGCGGCGGATGGCAATATTATTACCAGTGATGCGACTTTTTTACGTTTATTTCCAGAACGTCGTAGCGATCGCATTGAGATGGGATTAATTCATCTCAATGAAGGAGCCGACGCTCAGCAAGTCAAAAGGGAACTCGCCAATTTACTACCTCGTGATATACGTGTGTTGACTACCGAAGAATGGGCAGGTGTCGAAAAAAGCTATTGGGAAACGGGAACCAGTATCGGCTTCATCTTTGGCTTAGGCGTGGCGATGGGCTTTATCGTCGGTATCGTGATTGTCTATCAAATTCTCTATTCTGATGTCTCCGATCACCTTGCGGAATATGCCACTCTCAAGGCGATGGGCTATAGCGATCGCTTTCTCTTAAGCATCCTTTTTCAAGAAGCAATCCTATTAGCCTGTTTAGGATTTCTGCCTAGTTTCCTGCTTTCTGTCGGACTGTATCAAGTGACCTATACCGTCACGATGTTACCCATAAAAATGACGTTAGAACGTGCCACTTCTGTCTTTGCGATGACCGTTATTATGTGCGTAGCTTCAGGAGCGATCGCCATGCGAAAACTCCAAACCGCCGATCCTGCTGACATCTTCTAAACATAATTACCACACTACGTTCCCCCATCAAGAATTATGCCATCAACGAGAATCGATCCTCCAAAAAACTTATCCCATCATTCCCATTTAACATCCCGTGAGCTTGAAGTTCTATCACTGATTGTCGAAGGAAAAAGTAATCCTCAAATTGCCAAGGAACTTTATGTCAGCCCTAGTACTATCAAAAGTCATGTGAATGGCATTTTAAATAAACTTAGCGTGAACGATCGGGTTCAAGCCGCAGTTTTTGCCGTTCGGAATCAGTTGATCTAGCCCGCAAAAAAGCAAAAAATATTCCCATAAAACTATGGAAACACTGACTTCTAGTGCAAATTCTAGCTCGATCTCACAAGAGCCAGTCATCTCTGCCCAAACTCTCAATCATTATTTTGGTGAAGGCGACTTACGCAAACAGGCACTTTTTGATATCAATCTTGATATCCACGCTGGTGAAATTATCATCATGACAGGTCCCTCTGGCTCTGGCAAAACTACCCTCTTGACGCTTATGGGGGGATTGCGATCGGCACAGGAGGGCAGTCTTAAAATCTTGAATCAAGAAATTCGTGGCGCTGATAAAAACACTCTCATGCAAATTCGCCGTAATATTGGCTATATCTTTCAAGCCCATAATTTGATGACATTTCTTACTGCCAAACAAAATGTGCGAATGTCTCTAGAACTTCATGATGAGGATGGAACTTCCGATCTAGACGGTACTGCTGCCGCCATGCTGGAAGCAGTCGGACTCGGACATCGCCTTGATTATTTTCCTGATAGCCTCTCTGGGGGGCAAAAACAACGGGTAGCAATCGCTCGTGCGCTAGTTTCTCAACCCAAAATCGTCCTAGCCGATGAACCCACGGCAGCTCTTGATAAAAAATCAGGTCGCGAAGTGGTGGAACTCATGCAAACCCTCGCCAAACAAAAAGGCTGCACTATCCTTCTCATCACTCACGACAATCGTATCCTCGATATCGCCGATCGCATTGTCTATATGGAAGATGGTAAGCTCGTTCCTAATATTGACGCTGGTCATTAAGTTGGGCATTAATTAATGGCGATCGCAAAATTAAAAAATCGTTAGTCCCAATTCTGCAACTTTTCCAATCGCTTTGAGAATAAATTTGAGAGTAAATTTGAGTGTAAATAAGCGATTGGGAAAGCGATTCGTAATTGATGGGGATTGGCTCAAATCAAAGTATAGCTAAATCCGATATGAGATTCCTCTAAAATAGCGATCGCATGGCGAAAAAATTTATTAACGCTTAAAATCAAGCTCGTTACAATTGTAATTATTGGTTATATCAACATAAGGTTTACTTAGAATATAAATAAGTGGCTATACTTCACACAGTCACGTGCTTTTAGGATTTTGATTTGTCCTAGCTATCTCTTATGCTGCTATATTTCATAGGAAAAGTATTATTCTTACTGTTATTTTTTCGTATTCTTTCTTTTGCATTTCTTACATATTTTAGTAATAGAAAAAGTTTTTCATTTGTGTCAAGATTGGTGAAATTATGTAGGAAGTGGGTAACCTATGAAAAGCACATTTTTCTGATAGACTTTCAAGCAACCTAGTTTTTTTTAGACGAACTACATCAGCAATTCTGAAACGGTACTATAGGAGATTTTATGTACGGCTTAGTTAACAAAGCAATTCATGACATGGTGTGTAGTCGGTTCGGTGAAGAAACTTGGAAAGAGATTCAGCATAAAGCTGAAATTGGAGTTGATACTTTCATCAGCATGGAATCTTACCCAGATGATGTAACCCATAGACTTGTAAAGGCTGCAAGTCTTGTTTTGGGGCTACCTACTTCAGAAATCATGAAAGCCTTTGGAGAATTCTGGGTGCAATACACATCTCAAGAAGGGTATGGGGAACTGATGGCAATGAGCGGTGATACACTTCCCGAATTTTTACAGAACCTAGATGATCTTCATACCCGTGTCGGCATCAGTTTTCCCAAACTTCAGCCGCCATCTTTTGACTGTGAGGAAGTTGAAGAACAAACGATACATCTTCACTATCATTCACATCGAGAGGGATTAGCACCAATGGTAGTGGGATTGGTGAAAGGCTTAGGTACGCATTTAAATACGGATGTTGAAGTTACCCAGACTCAAAGCAAGTCTGACGGTGCAGATCATGATGAATTTACCATCCAGTATAAACCAAACTGAACTTTTCATGCAGCCCCAATTCACTCTACCACCCCACTTACTTGCGAAAGCATTTCCTTTTCATTTTGTGTTTAAGGGCGATCTCACAATCATCCAAGCTGGAGAAGTTTTGCAGCGGCTTATTCCAGACATCATCGAGTCACCGTTTACCAAGTGCTTCCAGATTAACCGCCCTATTATTCAAACTACTGATTTTGCGGCTATTAGCAAGAAATCTCACAGTATATTTATTTTGAAATCGCTCCATAGCGAAATGATTCTGAAAGGTCAGATGCTACCTGTTGATGATTGCGAAATTATTTTTTTTCTGGGTTCGCCAATCGTGACAGAGATTAAACAACTTAACCAAATTGGCATCAAATTAAAAGACTTTGCAGTTCATGATTCTGTTGCTGACTTTCTCTTACTTTTGCAAACGAAGAGTCGGCTCATGGATGAGTTAGTAGAACGAGAGCTAAAACTAAAAGATACCTTGAGAGCCAAGGAGGAGATTTCCATACTGGCAGAGGCAAGAGCTAGAGACTTAGAATTGGCTCTTGAAAACTTACAGAAAGCTAGAGAGTTAGAACTGGCTTTCAAAGACTTACAGAGAACTAGCACGCAGTTGATTCAGTCTGAAAAAATGGCTGGGTTAGGACAAATGGTGGCTGGTATTGCGCATGAACTTAACAATCCAATTAACTTTGTCAATGGGAATCTCACTTACATTGATCAGTATATTCAAGAGCTAATAACCCTAATTAAACTTTATCAGCAGCACTTTCCCAAAGCCTCTTCTGAAATTATTGATTACATGGAGGAGATTGACCTAAATTTTTTATTGATTGACTTACCACGGATAATTGCATCAATACGAACAGGAACAGATCGGGTTATAGATCTTGTTGTGTCATTACGCAACTTTTCTAGGTTGGATGAAGCAGACCAAAAAGATGTGGACTTACATGAAGGAATTGATAGTACGTTACTGATTCTTAGCCACAAGATGAAGCAAGGTATTGAGGTGCATAGGGAATATGGAAATTTGCCAAAAGTGTTCTGTTATCCATCTCAGTTAAACCAAGTATTTATGAATGTTATTTCTAATGCTGCTGACGCATTATTTGAGACTAATATAAACTCGAAGCAAATTATAATCAAAACCAGTTTAGATGACTCTAAACAGATTTGTATTAGCATTAAAGATAATGGAAATGGGATTCCTAATGAGATTAAAGAGAAGATTTTTAATCCATTCTTTACGACAAAGCCTGTCGGTCAAGGTACAGGATTGGGATTATCAATCAGCTATCAAATTATCGAAAAGCATCGGGGTATAATTGATGTCATCTCTGAATTAGGAAAGGGAACTGAATTTATCATTAAAATTCCAATGTCCTAATTGCCGTAGTTTTTTCTAAGTAGCTAGGCATAAGTAAACACCAAACCAAGAGAGAGCATACCGCCCGCGCAGGGGGCGGTATGCTCTCTCTTGGTTTGGTGTCTAATTCACGAAAGTGTTGTCACACTTTCGTGAATTGGTATTAAAT
>NZ_LIRE01000154.1 GCF_001402795.1 Pseudanabaena sp. 'Roaring Creek' | reverse complement strand
CTTTGAGAAAGGGTTTGCGTAGCAAACCCTTTCTCAAAGCTCGTTTCAAATTATCCCGAACTCACGTTACCTATTAAAGCCCCCAACAAATTACTATCGTCAAAGATTGCCTCAGTTATATTTGCCTCTTGCAAATCTGCTCCCCGTAAGTCCGCCCCCCGCAAATCTGCGTATTGTAAGTTTGCATTGTGCAAGTTCGCCCCCCGTAAATCTGCCCCCCGTAGATTTGCGGCTTGCAAATTAGCGTGGCTACAGTTGCTTCCATTAAGAGCCGCCCCGCTCAAGTCGGCTTTCTGCAAATCGGCTTTAACAAAATAAGCCCCGCGCAAATTCAAGCCTGCAAAATTACGTTGACCAACTTGATACTGTGCCAGCAAGGTATTAGCAACGGACAGGCTAAGGTTGGCGATCGCTTCTGTCCCAGCGCGAACTATTGATAAATTGGCGGATTTCCCAAACTGAAGCCTTTGAGGATCGTCACTATCCGCAGCAAGGGAAGCTTCTAACTCATCGATAATCCGCAATACCCCAATAATTTTCCCATGGGGATCGTGAACCAAAACAGTTGAAATACTCACATTAATCCAACTGCTATCGCGAAGCTGCATCGCCATCTCAAAGCCTTCAAGGGGCTTGCCAGCTAGGGTGTCGAGAATTGCTGATTGTAATTCTAAGGATTGAGATTCAGAAATATGCGGTAGGGAGTGATTAAAAGTAATGGAACTATTCCAAGCAAATAGCTTCTCGGCGGCGGTATTCCATAATAAAACCTTTCCGTCAGGACTAACAATATCGATCGCCACTGGAACCGCCTTAATCACCGCACGTAACAATTCATTAGTCCGCTGAAGACTAGATTCGGCTTCTCCTCTCTCACTAATATCAATACATACGCCATCGGCAAATACAGCGCCATTGTCGGTCAGGTAGTAACGGGTTATATTTTGTACCCACTTCACTTCACCAGCGATCGTGATAATCCTAAATTCATGACGGAAAGTTGCCAGCTTATCAAAGCCAGCCTTGATCAAAGCCTTAAACTGATCGACATCTTCAGGATGAATTAAATCCAATAATTGGTAGGGAGTAGCAGTCGCATATTTCGGCAAAACACCAACTAAATCAATTAATCCATCGCTAATAAATGGAATTGAAATAGTCCCATCAGAGGAGATGGCGAGACGATAGAGAGTTGCGGGCATACTCGAAGCGATCGCCGCCAATCGCAGTTCGCTCTCTTGGAGAGCAGATTCTGTGCGTTTGCGTTCCGTAATGTCACGGGAATTAATGACTAAACCCTGTACATTCGCATCCTGCAAAAGATTGCAACAGACTGATTCTAGATAAATCCAATTCCCATTCATATGTTGATAACGCATCACAATGGGAGTTGATACGGATAGGGTATCTACCGACTGAGCCAAAAAATTTTGAAAAACTGGTAAGTCTTCAGGATGGATAAACTTGACATATTTCTTGCCGATTATTTCTTCAGGCATATAGCCCAAGGTCTTAAACAAAGCGGGACTGCAATAGTGAATCGTCGTATCTATATCGAGAATATTCACAATGTCAGAAGAATGCTGCATCATCGCACGTAACTTTGCTTCGTTGCGAGTGAGATTGCGAGAAATGCGTCGTTGTTCTTCTCGCTCTACTCGAATTTGACGATCCATCAGATTCAGTTTCGCGTTCATTTCCGCAACGCGAATTTCTAATCTTTGATGGGAATGCTGCAGCTTTTCAACTTCTTGCTTCCGTTGGGTAATATCCTGAATCCACCAACGCATCCCCGTGACCCTGCCATCGATTGGCATCCGAATGCTAATAATAGTGAAACTGGCATCAAAAGGCTGTCCTGTCGGAAACTGCATCCGAAAATCTAAACTTTTAATGTTTTGCCCTCTTTGCAACTGACCGAGCAAACGCTTAAATTGTTCTTTATAGGAGGGATAGACGAAGTTTTCTAGATTTTGTCCAATTGGATGCGAACCAAACATCAATGTAGCCGCACGGTTAGCTTCAGTAATATCACCTTGAGCATTGGTAACAAAGTAGCCATCAGGAGCAAAATCAAAGAGTTCGCGATATCGATCTAGTTCCCCTGCAAGGGATTGCTGATGAACTTCCAGTTCTATTAAACTTGCTCGCAAAACATTAAAAGCATCTGCGAGGTTAAGAGTCCTTGCCTCAGTCTTAGTGTCAATTTCAGTGGAAGATGGTACGGGCGGTAAAGCAATTTGCTCTAGATCTTGCAGTTGCTGAATCGAAGTGGCAATCAATTCGAGACAAAGACGCATACCCATATACAATCCATACTTTAACCAGTCTTCTAAGACCTATATAGTATAGCAACACCAAGAGGAGAAGAGGGTGGATTATCTTGCGGATAAAAAATGTCCCACCTAGTTATACCAAAGCTCAAAATGGCTACGCTATTTTGAGCTTTGAAATAGAGATTTGAAATAGAGATTTGAAAGGTCTTACAGGTTTTAGTTTTTAATTCGCAAAAGTTTTGCCTCACTTTCGTGAATTGGAATTATTTATAGGACTCCAGAGGATGAGTGGCGGCGCGAAGCGCCGCTACTCATCCTCTGGAGTCTGTTAACGTGAGTTCGGGATAATTTAAAACGGGCTGTGATACCAATTTCCAAAAGTGTAGCCACACTTTTGGAAATTGGTAT
>NZ_LIRE01000153.1 GCF_001402795.1 Pseudanabaena sp. 'Roaring Creek' | reverse complement strand
GCTGGAATCAAGTCTTTTATTAGTTCCCACTGGTTATCGGTTAAGTCTGTGGGGTATGATTTCTTTGTTGCTTCCATAAGGCTGTCTTTGTTTTTGTATATTGACAGGCTATACCTTTGGGAGCTTTTTTTCACCTTTTTTTATTGCCAAAAACTTCTCAAACACGCTCTTAAGTATGAATGGAGAATCGTTACCCCTTCAGGCAAGATTAAATGGCTGCAAATCTACTCCATGCCCGAAAGGATCGAGAATCTAGATGTGACTTTATTAAAGCGCAAAAATGGAGATATTGCTCGCCATGGAATTATGCTGGATATTACCGAACTAAAGCTTGCCGAGGCTCGATTACTTGAGCAAACATCCCAACAAGAACTCCTCAGCATCATTACCCAACGCATTCGGTCTTCTCTTCAACTAGAGGAAATCCTAAATATAACCGTTACCGAAATCCATAAGTTTTTCCATGGCGATCGCACTCTTATTTATCAGGTATTAGATAACGGAACGAGGTTAGTCGTTGCCGAGTCAGTCTCTGCACCTTGGCAATCCATCTTCAATGCCATTGTTTGGGATAATATCGTTCCCGAGGATCTATATAAAAAATATCTACAGGGGAATCTTTATGTCTTACATGGAGAATCAGCGAGTGAATTGGAATTAAAAGTTATATCTTTAGGCAATGAATATATTATTTGCCCACCCATTAAAGCTAAATTAGCGATGCCAATCATTAACAATAATCAACTTTGGGGATTGATATGCATACATCAATACGATAGTTTTCGATATTGGCAGGAATGGGAAATAGATTTAATGAAGCAATTATCTAGTCAATTTACGATTATTTTCCAACAGGCAACATTGTATCAACAGGTACAGATCGAACTTGCTAGTAAAGAAATACTATACCAGCAACTAGAGAATGAACTGCAACAGAAAAAGGTATTGCTCAAAGAAGTCCATCACCGTGTAAAAAACAATCTACAGGTAATGTCTAGCCTTTTAAGAATGCAGTTTCGCAAAACTCCCCCCGAAGTCAAAATCTTGGTTGAAGAGTATCAAAATCGCATTCAATCGATGGCTTTGCTTCACGCCCAACTTCATCGCAATGACGATCTCGATCAAATCAATTTTTATAACTATATATCTGATTTACTAGTAAATTTATTTCAGTGTTATGGAAAAAGCCCTACATCGATCACATATACGATAGATGCAAGTAATATTTCTTTACCGTTAGATCGCTCGATTTCTTTAGGACTAATTATCAATGAATTAATATCTAATTCTTTAAAATATGCCTTCCCTACAGGCATTGGCAAAATAAATATTCAGCTTTTACAAAAACAACAGCAATATCATTTGATTGTGGCAGACAATGGGATTGGGATTCCAGCCAATATTATTTTAGAACATACAGATAGCTTGGGGATGCAGCTAGTATTCAGTTTAGTAGAACAACTAGAAGGGGCTCTTATTCATGATGGAGAGAAAGGAACGAAATTTCAAGTGATTTTTCCTGTATGGCAAAATACTCATTAAGCTTTATTCCCAAAAGCAAAGGATTTATATGATAAGAATAGGCGGTGCTTTGCTCTGCCTATCCTTACCTATTTAGCACTACCCATTAAGAATAACAATTAGCAGAAAAATTATCTAAGTAGCTAAGTAACTAGACTTAATTAAATATAAAACTTTAAAACCTGCGGCGTACGATGCTTGTGCGCCACAGGTTTTAGATCTGGATTTTAATTATGCTTTAGCTTTACTACTTAAGAAACCCTAGAATAGCGTATAGTCTGCTAAGCGGGCGCTACGCTCTCTGATTTTATTTTTTATTATGCTGAACTAATTATATAAAACTTGGACAAAAAAATACTATAGTCATGCGATAACAAGCAATTAATCATTCTAGGAAATCACAATAGTTTGTATATTAATTTGTTTATCCATGTAGTTTTTTGCGCTAAGATAAATGCAAATTTTATGTTGAGATTGATATCCTATAGAAATCTCAGCTAGAAATCTCAACAAATCATAGAATAAATCATAGAATCAAGATTGGTTTGCTAGCAGCTTTCTGAATGAGGTTAAGATATTGAGTATCCCAGTAATCATAGTTGAAGATGAAAGACTAGTCGCACAAGATATTGCCCAAATACTTCGTGACGAAGGCTATACAATTTGTGCGATCGCTGTTGATGCTCAGACAGCCATCCAAAAAATATTAGAATATTCTCCCAAATTAGTTCTCCTTGATATTCGTATCAGAGGAGACATTGATGGGATAAAGCTCGCCCAGTTTATTCAATCCTTCTGTGATATTCCCGTCGTTTACCTCACTGCTTTTTCAGATGCAGAAACCTTAAAAAGAGCCCAATCAACAAATCCAATGGGCTATGTAGTTAAACCTTTTCGGCAAGAGCAACTCCTTTCCACATTAGCGATCGCCTTAACCACCCATCGCGCCCAAAACGACGAACAAAAGGAAACCACCCTCAAAGAGAAATTATTGTCCGTGGTCAGTCACGAACTTCGTACTCCCCTTAATGCAATTTTGGGCTTTTCGGACTGTTTAAAGGAAGAAGTATTTGGTTCGATCAATCCCAAACAATTGCAAGCAATTCAAGTTATCAATAGCAGTGGCGATCATTTATTAAACTTAGTTAATAACATGATCGATCTCTCCATGCTTGAAGCAGGGGAGTTTAAATTAACCATCGAACCGATGTCGCTCGCTTCACTTTGCCAAACCTGTCTTGGTTGTGTTGCCAAGATCGCAGCGCCCAAACGAATTAAGGTTGAATCGAAAATTCAAGAAGGAATTCCCTCTATGATTTTAGATGAAAGGCGCATTTTTCAGGCTCTAATGCATTTGCTCAATAATGCTGTGAAATTTACCCCTGAAAATGGTCATATCATCCTCGAACTAACCTGTGAAAATCAGCCAGACTATCAACAAGGGTCTAATTTTTCGACACCAGTTTGCATCTCAGTAACTGACAGTGGCATTGGTATCGCCCAAGAAGATTTACATAAAATTTTTCAACCCTTTAAACAAGTCGATACAGGTTATAGTCGCAAGTATGATGGTATGGGTCTAGGGCTGACCTTTGTCAAAAAAATTATCGAACTTCATGGCGGAAGCGTTGAAGCAACTAGTGAATTAGGGGTGGGAAGCCGTTTCACGATTAGTTTGCCCTGTAATGATTTATCTACTAGCCAAACTTCAGAACTTTCTTTTACTACGCATTAAGTAGCTAGGCATAATTAAAAACCAAAACCAGAGAGCGTACCGCCCGCTACGCGGGCGGTACGCTCTTCTAGGTTTTAAGTTTACTTATGCCTAGCTACTTAATAAGGAATGCATTAATAAGATCGAAATCTTTATGACGATTTACTTCTACACGACCAGTCAAGCCTATGGAGAATTCTCTAACTTTGCTCCTTTTGGTATTGAGTTAGATGGGCAATGGTGGAAAACAACAGAACATTACTTTCAGGCTCAGAAGTTTTTAGATCGGAACTATCAAGAAAAAATCCGCCAAGCGATCGATCCCAAAACCGCCGCCAATTTAGGTCGCAGTCGTTCTGTGCCGCTGCGAGAGGATTGGGAAAATATCAAAGATGATGTCATGCGTAAAGCTGTTCTCCAAAAGTTTCAAACCCACAAACAATTAAAACTCTTGTTGATTGCTACTGGTGATGAGGAAATTGTCGAAAATGCGCCAGGGGATTATTATTGGGGTTGTGGAGCCGATGGCTCTGGCAAAAATATGTTAGGCAAAATTCTTCAAGAAGTCCGCACTCAAATCCAAACAGACTAAACCTATAAGTCTTACAGCGCTTTGCGCTCAAACCAAAACCAAGGAAATTTTTAAAAGCATTGCTTCGCAACGCTTTCAAAAATTTCCTTGTGGTTCGTTTGATCGATAATTGCTGTAAGTAGCTGGGCATAATTAAAACCTGCGCCGCAGGTTTTGGGATTTTATATTTAATTGTGCCGAGCTACTTAGATGGCAACCGCATAGCTAAAGAAGTTATCAATAGCAATATGACCTTAACTAATTGGCAAATTTTAGATTCTATCGCCTCCCCAGCTTGGATGCGTGACAGGGTGGGTAAATTTGCAGCGCAGTTACTTTGGCAAAGAGGATTAGTGAGTCCCGAACAGGTCAGCGCATTTTTGGACATAGAAGCCTATCAACCCACTAGTGCCTTTGCCTTGCCCGAAATGGCGATCGCGATCGCCCGCATCCAAACAGCTTACGAACGAGGTAAAACGATCGCCATTTGGGGAGATTTTGATGCCGATGGGATCACAGCTACATCGGTTTTGTGGGAGGGATTAGGGCAATTTTTTACCCAAGGCGATCGCTTAGTTTTTTATATTCCCGATCGGTTAAAAGAATCTCATGGAATATCCCTTAGGGGTTTAGATGAGTTGCGATCGCAATGCGAAGCCGCAGACAAAGTTCTCAGTCTAATTATTACCTGTGATACGGGCAGCACTAGCCTTGCAGCTCTGAGCTACGCTCAAGAATTAGGAATTGATACGATCGTCACTGATCATCATACCTTGCCCGACGAGCGTCCCCCTGTCACGGCAATTATCAATCCTCGCTATTTAAACAGCGAACATCCCTTATTTCACTTATCGGGAGTTGCCGTAGCTTATAAACTCATGGAAGCCCTCTACGCCACCATGCCCGAAGTGCCGCAACAGCCCCTAGAGGATTTATTGGATTTAGTGGCGATCGGCTTAGTTGCCGACTTAGTGCAGCTTACGGGAGACTGTCGCTATCTCGCCCAAAAGGGAATTGAAGTATTGCGTCAAAAAAAGCGCCTCGGCGTACGAATGCTGTTAGAACAATGTAAAAGGGTTGGCGATCGCCCCATCGACATTAGTTTTGGCATTGCCCCACGCATTAATGCCGTCAGTCGGATCTGGGGAGATGTCCGAAAATGCGTGGAACTACTTACCACCCAAGATGAGCCTCGGTGTAAAGTGCTGATCGAACAGACCGAAATGGCAAATACTCAGCGGAAAGCCCTCCAAAAAAGAGTATTCAAACAGGTGCAAGCCAAAATTGCCCAACTAGATTTATCAACCGTAGGAATTATTGTCTTGGTCGATCCGCAATGGTCGGTGGGCATCTTAGGATTAGTAGCAGGGCAGGTGGTTGCCGAATACGGTCGCCCGACGATCCTCTGTACCCTTGAGGATGGTCTTGCCAAAGGTAGTGCGCGATCGCTAGAGGGCATCAATCTCTACGATCTGCTCAAGGGTCAAGAGCATCTATTGCAGAGCTTCGGCGGACATCCTCTGGCGGGGGGCTTGAGCTTTCCGATCGAGAATTTACAGGTATTAATTGAGGCGATCGATCGTTCGTTCTGGAGTCAATATGGAGTATTGCAAAGTAAGAAAATTACGATTGATTTAGAAGTAGAGATCGCCGATTTAAACAAAGATTTATTTAACGAGCTAAAACAGTTAGAACCTTTTGGGATGGGGAATCCCTATCCTCGATTATTGGTTCGCAATTGTCACTTTTCCGATATATCCAATGCGAATATCCGTACATCCAAAGGTCAGAAAGTTGAATATATCAAAACAGAATTTACCCTAAGCGATCGGCAGGGCAATCGGATTCATGGCGATTGGTGGGGACATTATAGCTACGAATTACCCGATACTCCTTGCGATATCGCGATCGAGTTAGTCGATAATGCCTTTCGCAAGCGTTACGATGTCAGGCTAATCGATTTTCATGCCCAAAGTACCCCTCTGGCTAGTGAGGTGCCTGCCCTTGCGCAATCCTTGCTTAAGGCTGACGCAAATCTCAAAATCATTGATTGGCGCGGCAAAGATGGCGCAATCGATCGCCATTTAGTGACAACTATCTGCGATCGCTGTCCGCAAAGTTGGCAAGATCTCAATACCATTATCGCTAGCGCTCAGCAAGCCAATCAATCCCTCGCGCTTACCTATCCCAATCCTCAAAAGATCGATGGCAAGATCGCATGGCAAACGTTAGTAGGAATTGCTAAATATCTCAGTCGGACTGGTAAACAGATTAAGCGATCGCAACTAGTTGCCAAGTTAGGAATCGGCGATCGCGATATATTGCAAATGGGCTTCGATGAGTTACAACAATACGGTTATGCGGTTCAGGCGATCGATAACCCCTTAGATCCAGACAACCCAACCATCCTTATTAAGGCGATCGCCTTAAATCCAACTCCTCCTACCCTACCCAAAAAATTCATTCAAGCAGCCAACGAACTCACTTTTCAACAGCAGTTTTTCGATTATCAGTTACAGCAACTAGCCCAATGATTAAAATCCAGATGTCAAACCTGCGGCACACGCTGCGCGTACGCCGCAGGTTTGAGGGTTTTATAGCTGCCGCCAACTGTATCAGGACATAAAACCC
>NZ_LIRE01000152.1 GCF_001402795.1 Pseudanabaena sp. 'Roaring Creek' | reverse complement strand
TCTCTATTGGGTTTGATTTTTGTCCTAACATTACTGACTATAGCTATAATTGCGCCCAGTTACTTAGCGACCATCATATTAACTACCGTAGCCAAGCAAATTACCCATGACAGATCCTGACACCATCATCTATCCCACAATTGATTTATTTAGCTACGACCTTGCGGAAGGACTAGGACAAAGCGAAGATGAGAGCAACCAGAATCGTAATAAATTTTGGCGGAGAATAAATGTTGGGCAAATGACAACGGATCAGTTAGCAGATGTCATCAAAATTGAATCAGAACTTTCAGACTACATTGAGCTACTTGGTAAAGATGGTAAAAATTTTGACTATCCCCTGAATGGGTTTTACTATCCAGTTAAACTCAACGATACCTATGCTTTACAGGTGCATTGCTCCATCGATCTCACCCATCAAGATCGCGACGATCCATCACTTAAGTATGCTCCTCGCCATATCCCTAGTTTCCAAAAAATCCAAGAAAATATTGTTAACAATCTTCATGGCAGTCAAATTAATCAACCAGAGAGCCACATGGGTCAAACTTGGTTTGTCTGGGGACAACTTGCTTTTGCTGACCAAAAGGCAAGTGATGCGGCGAAAAGAATTTACGGACATTTAAAAATTTTCGACAACTCAAGCTGGGAAAAAGATCTGAAAACCGAAATCAACCCCTCTGCACCTAAACTTCTAGGCGCAGAATGCTTTGAGCTATGGCAACTACCAAGCGATCGCGGCAATCTCAGTCAAAACAAACATCTCTTAATTTGTATCTTTCCCCATGAATTAAATATTCAAGATATCAGCAAGACCATCTCCAAACTTTATCCCAGCTTAATGCGTTTATTTTTGTATCGCCACAAAATTATTTGGTCATACCATCTAAGCCGTCAACATAAAAATGAACTTAAAAACAAAGTCAAAGAAATCCAAGCTACCATCTCCCTATTAGCCAATCCAGATCGTTCATCTCAAACGGATCTCGCTCAACTCCAGCAAAGCTTGAAATCAAACCTCAACTTGATGAACACCTATGTTCAAGAACTTATCTGTCTAGAATCTCAAAAAAATACTATTGCAACGAATCTGGAGAACTACCAAAATAAACTCAAACGATTAGAAAATCACGAGGAAGATACTAATATTCCCTTTTTAGAGAAATTTGCAACCATCGTCACCAAGAAGTATATCCCCCAAATTATTGCGGATATTACCAACCTCAGCCCCAATCAAAAATTCTTAGAAAACTCTATTAGAAATATCGAAGGCATTATTAGCCTTGAACAAACTCGAAGCGAGCGTAGTCTTAACCAAAGCATCTTTGCCGTTGGTACGGGTTTAGGGACAAGTCAAATCACTGTCAATATCCTCACGGCTCAATTTTCTGTCAATGCCATTGCAACAAAATCGAATACGCTTTTTTTAATTTACATGATGGCAACCTTTTTGGGGAGCATCGTAATTGGTGGACTTTCTGGTGGTGGGGTCTGGTGGTGGTTGCATAGGCGATCGCGTAACTCTAAAAATCCGTAATACCAAAGCTCAAAATGGCGTTGCCATTTTGAGCTTTGGTATTACGTTGTTATACCAATTCACGAAAGTGTGACAACACTTTTGTGAATTAAACATCAAACCCAGTAAGGTTTTGAGATTCCCAAAATGGCGTTGCCATTTTGAGCTTTAGTATTATATAGGGCGATCGATCGCAAATCAATTCATCCAAAAAAAAGGTACAAAAAAGAGGTGCAAACAATGTTTGCACCTCTTTTGAAGAAATAAACTTAATTATGATTGGACAATCACTTTTCCTTGCATACCAGCACCACGGTGTGGTGAGCAATAGTAAGAGAATTCTCCAGCTTCATTAAAGGTTGACTCTAGCTCAGCTTTAGGCTTTTGAGCCAACTTCTTGTGAGAGAGTTCTGCATGACCATCAAACACAATATTGTGGGGGAAAGCTTTGTTATTAACCCACTTGACCGAATCGCCAACTTTAATTGTCACCACTTTAGGCTCGAATACAAGCTGACCGCTATCGGAACCCATCTTAACGGTAATGACATCAGCCGCAGCAGGAGAAGCTGTCATGAACAGGCTACCAACAACAAACAAAAGACTAGCGATCGCTAGACCTAGCTTTTTCGCAAAGGAAGAAATATTCATAAATTAACTACCGACTAAAATTCAACTTAACTCGTACTAATTCGACTCGACTCGAACTAAGACTAAAACACGTAGAGAAAACCAG
The DNA here is from genome assembly GCF_001402795.1 of Pseudanabaena sp. 'Roaring Creek'. Taxonomy (GTDB): domain Bacteria; phylum Cyanobacteriota; class Cyanobacteriia; order Pseudanabaenales; family Pseudanabaenaceae; genus Pseudanabaena. Next base: position 2,756 of record NZ_LIRE01000152.1, on the reverse strand, counting down.
AAAACACATAGATAAAGCTAAAGTAATTAGCTTTTTGACAAATTATGACGCATTACTACGTACATTATTTGTTTAATAGTATATCTTTCCGCCGCCCCAGCCGATACCTTTGACCTTAGGTTCGTAAAGAATATAACCAGCAATTAGCTTGAGGTCATTGTCGGTGAGCCCACGCATGGCGGGGAAGATATCAGTACTCTTGAGGCTAGGGTGAACGTCGTAGATTTCAGTTACGCCATCATAGGTAGTGGGCTTCTTCATGAAGTCCACCAATCCCAACACATTATTACGTGCTGGATATGCCCCAGCAAGGGAATCGGGCGCTAGATTGACGTTAGGATTGGTAAAGGTGGCTCCGCCGAGGTGACAGGTGGCACAGGCATTAGAAAATAATTTCTTACCCTTAGAGATGTCCTTTTGCGTTAAGACAATATTTGTAGTTTCATTGAGGGGGACTGTACGCAGTTCGATCGGAATATCGGCTGCATTTACGCTGGATGTGAAAAGCTGAAAGGTAAGCATCACGAAGGCGATCGCCACCGCTAAATATTTAAAAGAATTTTTGTTCATAATTACGGACATAACTTAATTTATCTAAGTTTATCTAAAAGAATTTCACCTAATCCCAAAGATTTATTGCGACTTTGCAATCACGATAAGCCTTTGGGGGTTTTAGAATTTTGGGCTGCGGATGCCATAATGACAGCCTTTGCATCTTCCAAAGCAAGTTTGGTTTCTGCGTCTTGGTAAGCGATCCCAAGGCGATCGCATAGTTTAAATACATCCTCAATACTGAGTTTGTAGTCCTCGGCGATCTCAGCGATCGAATAGTCAGCAAAGCCCATAACAATACTCGTATCTAGTTAATTCTAGAGATGTTTGTGCTATTTTCTCATGCAAGCAACCGAAAAAGTAAAGTCGGTGCTTTGCGCCGACTTTACTTTTTTGTTTTGGGGATGTAATTTAAGCGATCGCCGATCCGTCAATCACATCTTGCCAACGCCCGTTACCGACAGCCCTAATTGCTTCGGGTAAATGGATCGCGCCTGTGTAAATGGACTTACCCACGATCGCTCCTTTCACGCCGACCGATTCCAGTGACAATAGGTTTAGTAAATCGGCGATCGAGCTAATGCCACCCGAGGCAATTACAGGCACATCAACATTTTCGGCAAGTTGGCGCAAAGCTTCGATATTTGGTCCTTGCATCGTACCATCGCGATAAATATCGGTATAAATAATTCCCGCTATACCGACAGAAGCCATCCGCTTGGCAAGATCTACCGCCATTACTTCCGAAGTTTCCAGCCAGCCTCTCGTTGCTACTTTACCGTCACGAGCATCGATGCCAATCATGATTTGTTCGGGAAATTCTGCACAAATCTCCGCAATTAGCTGAGAATTTTCTACGGCGGCTGTGCCAATGATGACGCGACTGACCCCTGAGTTGAGGACTGATAAGATACTTTCGCGATCGCGCAAACCACCACCCATCTGCACTCGCATTGGTATTGAGCGGGCGATCGCCTCAATTACCTTTAGGTTTTGAGGTTTGCCTTCCTTTGCACCATCTAAATCAACTACATGTAAATACTTAGCGCCTTGACTGTACCAGCGTTGGGCAACCTCTACAGGGTCTTCACCAAATACTTCTGACTGTTGATAATCCCCCTGATAGAGCCTGACACAGCGTCCATCTAAAATATCAATTGCGGGAATTACATCCATAATTTTTACCTACGATCCCAGAAGTATAATTTTAGCTAGATTTAGCGATCGCGGTATAGTACAAATCAAGGAAATCCAGTTTTGCTTCTTAAGTTTGTCCTTTAGCTAGTCCCTATGAAATTGCCAAAGCAGTCAGTATCCTCAAAATTAATGTCCATTGGCATCGTCATTAGCGGGGCTTTTTTGCTGATGGCGATCGTCACCCCCCTGTTACAAGCCGTAGGGATTTTGACCGATCCGACGGAATTTCTCAGCAATCCCATTCACGAGCCACCATCGCTACAACATTGGTTTGGCACAGATTTACAAGGACATGATGTATTTACGAGAACGATCGCAGGGGCAGGCGTAGCATGGCAGGTGACGATCGCTTCGACAGCGATCAGTTTAGCGATCGGCGTGCCCTTGGGGATGCTGAGCGGCTATAAGGGTGGATGGCTCGATCGCGGTTTAGTATTTCTGATGGATGCGCTTTACACCCTACCCAGTCTGTTGCTATCGCTGACGATCGCTTTTGTGGTCGGTACTGGCATCTGGAATGCAGCGATCGCGCTCAGCGTTGCCTATATCCCCCAATATTTTCGAGTCATCCGCAACCAAACCGTGAGTACCAAAACCGAGGTTTATATCGAAGCCGCTCAAGCGATCGGTGCGGATACAAAAACCATTCTCATTAAATATCTCGCCCCCAATGTCATCCAAAGCTTGCCCGTAATCTTCACCCTCAACGCCGCCGATGCAATTCTGACGATCGCAGGTTTGGGATTTTTAGGTTTAGGTATTCCCGAAGATGTCCCTGAATGGGGTCACGATCTCAAGCAAGCTCTCGATGCGCTTTCGACTGGCGAAAATATCTGGTGGACGACAATTTTCCCTGGATTGGCAATTACTTTAATGACAATCGGTTTATCGCTAGTCGGTGAAGGCTTGACCCAGAAATTTAGTAGCAAGAAAACCGAAGATTAACCAAATTTTAAGTTTATAGCTACAGTCACTTGACTTAGGACATAAACCCCAAGAATTGATTG
>NZ_LIRE01000696.1 GCF_001402795.1 Pseudanabaena sp. 'Roaring Creek' | reverse complement strand
AGAAACCATTTAAGAATTCACTAGATCCCCCCCAGCCCCCCTTAAAAAGGGGGGAGAATTAAATTCTTCCCCCTTTTTAAGGGGGATTGAGGGGGATCTCTTAGAGTTTTTGACCGCAGAAAGTAATTCTTAAATGGTTTCTAATAGTCACTAAATATCTGGGCATAATTAAAAACCCAGAATCAAAACCTGTAGCGCACGCTGCGCGTGCGCTACAGGTTTTGGGTTTTATATTTTGTTGCTGATAGGCTAACTTAGCAGTATGTTCATCAATAAGAACAGCTTCACCAAACTTAACAGTAGCCCCATGACCAATGCCAACCTCCCCCGCCGTGAAAGTTTAGTCAATCGCTTGATTTTTGGGCTGACCACTAGCATTTCCCTGCTAGCCACCGCCGCCTTGATCCTGCTGCTGCATATCCAGCAAGGCACGCCCGAATTAGAAGCATTTACAACATGGTTGGCGATCGTCGTACTTTCGACGGGACTAGGTTCGGGGTTATTCGTTGCCATTTCGATCATTCGCAGCATCCAGCCACCCCTCCTCGAACTTGCCGAAGCCGCCGAAGAGCTATCAACGGGCAATCTATCAGCGCGATCGCAATTAAATCGCGCCGATGAAATTGGCGAATTTGCCAAGGTATTTAACCGCATGGCTATGCATCTGGAAACCAAAACCGCCACCCTCGAGGCACGCGATATCCAATTTGCCCTACAATCCCTCGATCGCGTTTTAGTTAATACCACCGATCAATACAAACTCATCAAGTCCAGCCTCGAAGAAATTTGCAAACTTACGGGGGCGCAACTCGGCAGCATTTACCTTTGGGAAACCCCTACCGCTCGCCCCGAAGGATGCCTAGTACTGGCGGCGGAATGGGGATATAAAACCAGCCAAGCGCTCACCGAGATTACCCTAGGCGAAGGAATTATCGGTCAAGCGGGACAGCTAGAAGAAGCGATTATCTGGGAAGGCGATCGGCTCAAAGGACAAACCCTCGTTTACCGCACTCCCGTAGGTGACCTGTTACCCCAGAGTTTATCAGCCTATCCGCTCATGCTGCGGAGCAGCCTCGTTGGCGTGCTGTTTTTAGGCAGTCTTACCCCCCTATCCGATCGCGGTCGCAATATCCTGCAATCCATCGGTCGTCGCCTCGCCACCGCGATCAGTAACGCGCAAAGTATTGAGATGATCGCCCGCCAGCGAGAAGAACTAACTACCGTATTCGAGCAGCTTGCCGATGGCGTATTGCTCAGCGATCCTGCGGGAAGGATTCTCAAAATCAACTCCGCAGGACGGAAGATCCTCAGCTTTAATGCTTTAAGTTCTCCCAATGGCGTTCCCGCTTCGCCCGTAATTGCCAAGTCAATGGAAGAAATTGTCAAACAGTTTGACATTAGACATCAGGATGGGGAGCCCGTAGACCTCGCTAATCTAGTTGTCTTTCGGGCGATGTCTACAGGGGAGGTAGTCGAAGATCAAGTGGTTTTGCGTCCTCCAGAAGGCAATGAAATCATTCTCAGCACCAAGGCAGCCCCATTGGTGGGAACTGAATCGGAACTGATCGGAAGTGTGATGATTTTGCGGGATGTCACCGAGCAGCGCTATCGCGATAAGGTGATGCAAGAGACCAACAAAATCATGATCGAGCAGCAGAAACGGATGAGTATTTTGCAACGACTCACCAACTTGATCAATCAACAGTTGCAGGATCTCGATATTCTGTTGGAATCGGTGGTGGAAGCTACCTGCGACGCGATTATGTGGGCGGAGATCTGCGTAATTGCCCTCTACAATCCCAAGGAGCAAAAATTAACCCTATCGGCAGTGAAAGGCTTGCCCGACGATTTCCCCCTGCAAGAATCCTTTGATTTAAATGCCCAAAATCTCATTGCCCAAGTTTTTAAGGAGGGAATTCCCATCGAAGTCAAGGCAGGAGAATCGCACCTAGTCGAATCTTTACCCGTCAAAAGCGCTTTGTGCGTGCCCATTGAGTCTAGCCGCTCTGGTCGTTTGGGCGTATTAGCGATCGGGCATTTTCATTTAGAACGGGCAAGTTCTCGCGAGGATCTCAACCTCTTAGCATCCTTTGGCGTACAGGCAGCGATCGCGATCGGTAACGCACAACTAATCAACCAAATTGAAGCCCAAAACGCTCAATTGCTAGAGGCAACCCAACTCAAAAGCCAGTTCCTTGCCAATATGAGCCACGAACTGCGAACCCCGATGAATGCAATTATTGGCTTCTCGCAGGTGTTGTTACGTCAGCGGCGCGATGTCCTTTCCTCTAGCCAAGTCGATATGGTAGAGCGGATTCTCCGTAATGGTAAAAATCTACTGGATTTGATAAATGATATTCTCGACCTATCCAAAATCGAAGCAGGGAAAATGGAATCCCATCCAGAGTTATTTAACTTAGATGAGCTGATTCATCATACCTGTGAAAGCCTACAACCCTTAGCAAGTATCAAATCTCTTAACTTTATTTTTAAAAACGAGATCGGTACCTGTGCGATCTTTCACGATTCCATTCGCATTAAACAGGTGATTACCAATTTAGTTTCTAACGCAATTAAGTTTACCGATTGCGGTGAAGTAGTTGTGGAACTGAAGTATGCCAATAATTCTGCTTCCATACCCGAAATTGCATCTTCTAAAGAAATCAAAGAAATTAGAGAAATTAAAGAAACACCTGTAGAGACCAATAATTTATCAGAGGAAGTTCCATCTTCTCCCTTTGCGAAATCAAATATCCTCATCTCGGTGAGGGATACAGGTATCGGCATTGAGCCAGAGTTTCAACGTACGATTTTTGAACAATTTCGGCAAGTCGATCAATCCTCTACCCGCAAGCATGGCGGCACTGGTTTAGGACTAGCCATTACGGAGCAATTGGTCATTCTCATGGGTGGAGCGATCTATGTTGAAAGCGTCGTGAATCAAGGCTCTACCTTTACGGTGGAGCTACCCCCAAGATTGAGCGTTTAGCGTCATCAAGGGCTGTAAGTGCAGCCACTCAAGATAGAGAGTTGCGGCGCTTCGCGCCGCAACTCTCCCTAATATTAGCCCTTTGCACTCAAATCCAAAGCCATGCCTTCCCTAGTTGCCTAGTTACCTTCCACCTGTGCGCGATATTCACTAGCTGACATCGTGCCCTCTAGTTCAGATATATTGTCAATATTTACCTTTAAAAACCACGAGGCTCCATAGGGATCTTCGGTAATATTTTCTGGCTCGTCTAATAGCGCTGTATTGGCTTCAATCACAGTTCCCGTCACTGGCGAATAGAGATCTTCCACCGCTTTAACCGATTCAATCGTACCGAAAGTTTGTCCTTTTTCGACTTTTGCGCCTACCTCTGGCAGATCGAGAAACACAATATCACCGAGCTGGGCGATCGCAAAAGCGGTGATTCCCACGGTGACAACATCATTCTCAACACGAATATATTCGTGGGAGTTAGTATATTTTAGGTCTTCAGGATATTCAAACATTTTGGTACTTTTTTCTTTGTTTCTGAATTCTTTGTTTCTGAGTTTCTATTGTAGACAAAATAGTGAAACACACCTCAACAAAGAAATATAGCGATCGCCAAATGTACTAGTAGTCTGCCACGAGAACTTTGACTAGTTGGGGGTTATTGAAACGAGCTTCGCTCGTTTCAATAACCCCGCAAATTTCCTTTGGGAGACTACTAGGACATAACCCCCAAGAATTGACTGGCGGTGCTTCGCACCGCCAGTCAATTCTTGGGGTTTGATTTGTCCTCATTCAAGTGACTGTAGCTCTAATACCAAAGCTCAAAATGGCATAGCCATTTTGAGCTTTGGTATTAGAGCAATGATTCGTTTTTTATTCGGCAACCTCTTCAATCTCGTTCGTAATTTCCAAGGGTTCGCGTTTGGAAAAGCCCCATAGGAAAACCAGACCAATACAGCTAAGCATCAGCCATTCTGGAGGTACGAGACTATCGGAAACTACTTTAATAAATAGGCGTATCCCCACTAACAATACGATCAGATAACCTGCCGATTCGAGGTGTGTAAATTCGGACAACCATTTAATAAATAGCTCAGCCAAAAATCTTAAGGCGATAATCCCCACTACGCCACCAATTAGCACTAGCCAAGTCTCCTCGGCAACTGCTACCGCCGCTGTCACACTATCAAGCGAAAAGGCTAAATCCGTCAGTGACACTAGAGCCACCACTTGCCATAGCTTACTCGCCATGCGTACGGGGTTCTTGGTATCGTGATCTTCTTGGGATTTTTCCAAGAAGAATTTACCAGAGAGCCAAAGCAGATATACCGCACCTGCCAGTTCAAACTGCCAATATTTTATGACCCATGTCGCGGTAAAAATAAGCACTATACGTAGTACAAATGCTCCAATCAAGCCATACCGTAATGCCCATTGCTCTTGCTTGGGGTCGGGCAAACTCCGTACGATCGCGGCAAGGGCGATCGCGTTATCAGCCGACAAAATTGCCTCTAGGAGAATCAGCACCCCCAAAATGGGAATAACTTCAGGTCGAAAGGATAAAGCATTCGTGTCTAGAAACTGCTCGAACATTCAGTACGATCCATGACAAAACATCAGTAAATAATACAAGTATACAAAATCATTAGACAGTCAGAGGGCTAATTAAAATAGCTGATATCCTACTTAACCGCCAATATACAGCGTTTCAAAGAGCTAAGTATGAGTAAACTTAAAACCTAGAAGAGCGTTCCCCCCACTACATGGGCGGAACGCTCTTCTAGGTTTTGTTTTTTAATTATGTTGAACGACTGAAATTTTTTGCGAGAATCTCGGGCTTCGACTCATTTAGGATTGCTTTATTTCGTATTACTTATTGCTTTCAGTTTTTTTGTTACATTTTGCTGTGTTTAAGGGGGAGTTGTTGTGATAACAATTAATAAAGGATTTGCTAAATTTAGGTACTTTACCCATGAAGTCATCAGCCTTTACTAACTCCGTGACTGCGATCGCTAGCGCCCTCTTTGCTAGCATAACGATTGGTACGACATCGGTACAAGCACAAAATGCTCAACACGTCCAATCTCTGCTGATTTATCACACCTGTCAGCGTTGCGAATTAAGTGGGCTTGCCGCGCAAGGGGCAAACCTCCGCGAATCGTTTCTTGATGTTGCCGATCTCCGCAAAAGTTCTCTATCTGGGGCAATTTTAGCTTTCAGCACCATTTATTATGCTGACTTTCGTGGAGCCGATCTTAGCAATTCCGATCTTCGCAATACATTTTTAATTAATAGCGATCTCATTCAAGCTAATTTGTCTGGCGCAAATGCTCGCAATAGTCGCTGGAAATATGCCGATCTAACCGAAGCGAATTTACAAAATGCTAATTTGATTGATATCGAGTTGGTTTATGCGAAGCTCAATCGCGCCAATCTCACTAAGGTATCCTTACGTAACGCCAGTCTCTATGGTGCAGACTTGACGGGCGCAAACCTCAAAGGTGCGGATCTGTATCGCGCCGACCTTACGGGCGCAAACTTGACCAATGTGGACTTAACTCAAACTAACCTTTGCCGTGCGACGATGCCCGATGGCAAGATCTCGATGCAGGGATGTACCGAGTTCTAAGACCAGATTAAAACCCAGAATCAAAACCTGTAGCGCAAGCTGCGCTTGCGCTACAGGTTTTGATTGTTTATATTTAATTGCGCCTAGCTACTTAAATTTTGTAATATTAATGCCGATTCCCAAAATCGCCCCAAATCCAACATCAAATCAAGTGCGTTGGCTACAGGTCTGGAGTCTTGCCTCAGTGCAGGGCGCGATTTCGTTGACTTGGATTGCTTATGCAATTTATTTGCCAAAGTTTATCGAACAGGTTTTTGCCTATCCACCTAGTCAAGCACAGCAATTTGCGGCGGTACTGCTGGTCATCGAAAGTGCGATCGCTACGATCGTCGAGCCATTATTTGGTGGGCTGTCCGATCGCTGGCAGAGTTGGTACAGTTCGCGAATGCCGATCATCGTGGCTGCCACGCTTGCTGCTACGGCTTTTTTTATGGGCTTGCCCTGTGTCGTTATCTTTGGTGGGGCAAACGATGTGACCCGCTTGATTTTGCCCAGCCTTGCGATTTTGTGGGCGATCGCTATGGCAACATTTCGCAGTCCCGCCATTTGCTTGTTGGCTAGCTTTGCAGGAGCCACGCAATTGCCCCTTGCAGGTAGTGTTTTAACTTTGGTGGGTGGTTTTGTAGCTTCGATTCGTCCCCTTGCCACAAGTTTCATTCTGGGTTTGGGCGCACCTGCCACCTTTACGATCGCTTCGATTACTTTGTTGGCTGGGGTGGCAAGTTTGCGGGTGGCGACGATCTACATTCCCAAAAAAACTGCTCTCGATGCCACTCCCGATCAAGAGAGTCAATTTCCGATCCGAGACTTTTTGAGCAATTTGGCGATCGTTATGCTGGTTGGTGCGGCAATTGGCGTGGGGATTCGCCTGTTGATGGGGGATGTGTTACCCCGCACGATCAAAGCGGACATTACAGGATTTACGGGTTTATCCTTTGAATTATTAATGGGCGCGGCTCTGATCGCTCAAGCCCTGCTAGCCTTGGGAACAGGTAGAATCTCAAAGTTTATCGATAACAAACGCTTGATGATCGTTAGCTTGGGTGGGCTGATTTTGGCGTTAGGCTTGTTATCGTTTGGCTATGGGGCGATCGCTGCCATCATCTTGATCCTATGGCTGCTGCTCTGCCTCAGTGCGGTGAATAATGGCATGGTTGCCTTTGCGCTGACGATGGTTCCAAAGTCTCTGAGTGGTTTGACCGTAGGGACTTTTTTTGGTGGTCTATCGGGGGCGATCGCTATTTTTGGCTATGCTGTACCAAAATCTGCCGCACTCTCTATGTCAGATGTGCTTATCTTAACGGCGATCGCCTTTCTGATTGCAGGCTTGGGTATAGGATGGGGCGATCGCCTTACCCGCTCTATTCCTTTATAGCTGTCGCCAAGTGTATTAGGACATAGACCCCAAGAATTGAGTTGCCGCTCTCCGCGCGGCAACTCAATTCTTGGGGTCTATGTCCTCATTCAAGTGACTGTAGCTATAAACACTAAACCCAGTAATACCAAATCACAAAATGGCTACGCCATTTTGTGATTTTAAAACCCTTACTGGGTTTGGTTTTCAATTCCCAAAAGTGTAGCCACACTTTTGGGAATTGGTATAAGGTTTTGAAATTCCCAAAATGGCGTTGCCATTTTGGGAATTGGTATTAAGAAATGGCGTAGCCATTTCTTAATGTAGAAGAGCGATAGCTAGATTGGCTGTGGCTTGCCGCGCGTTGCCCCAATCAGCCAATTTCCGAGATCGGGCAGCATTTGACAGAGATTCACTCCCGTATGGGCGAGGGATGGGCGCACAAAACAATGGTGCATGATGCGTCCCAGTTGCAAGCGAGTTTGGAATTCCTTTTTCCATGCTTTTTCATAGGAATGTTTAAAGGCGATCGCTGTGAGTTGATGTTCTAAAAACCTTGCGACTATGGGAATGGCGATCTCGGCTGACCTTAGAGCCATAGCCATACCATCGCCACAAAGAGGGGTAATCATTCCCGCCGTATCGCCAATCATACAAATATCGCGATAAAAGTTCTCTTTAATCGCAAAACTAATTTGACTCAATCCCTGTAGCGAAGGCGAGACTCGCTCCATTTGACGGAAGCGATCGGCTAAAACAGGGTTTTGGGCTAAGGAAGTGGGAATTCCTAAATCTTGGTGTGTTGGTTCTTTCATCACCCGCTCATGGGCGATCCAACAGACATTAATTTCCCCAGTTTCAATTTGAGACAATCCACAATATCCATTGGGGAAACTATGTAGTTCGATCGCATCCTGAATATCCACACCCGTGAAATGTCCCTTATAGGCAATCCAAGGCGATCGCCTTTGGCTAAATGGGCGATCGAGAATGCGATCGAGGGAAGATCGCTTACCAAAGGCTCCCAATACCAAACGTCCAGAAAAATTCCCTTTGTTGGTATGTACCTGAAATCCTGTCTCCAAATTACCCGTAACGTTAGTAACTTTAGTATTGTCAAGACAAGTCACGTTCAAGGCTTGCGCCCGCTGAAATAGGATTAAATCCAGTTGATAGCGGCTCAACCCGAGGGCAGTACTAGGCAAATTGCTCTGAAATGATGCGCCGCCTGAAGTTGTCAAATAAGCCCGATGAATCGGATGTGCGCCGACTTTGAGAACTCGTTCCCATATGCCCAAGTTCTCAAAGGCTGCGGTTACCTCAATGGATAAAAACTCACCGCAGAGTTTATGCATAGGGTAATTGCCTTGCTCTAGCAGCAGTACGCGATAACCAAGTTTTGCTAGTTGAATGGCAGCACTACAGCCCGATAGCCCTGCACCAATTGCGATCGCATCGTAATTCATATTGATCTCTAGCCTGTAGGTTATCCTATCTACTTTAGGGGGTGTTTTCGGCTTTGTGCCGAACTACCCATACCAAAAGCTCTGGCTTAGCGAAGTCGATGCCTCTGACAACCCATTTAGGATTGCCAAGTAAGTGAGCTTAATTAAATATAAAACCCTAAAACCTGCGGCGCACGCTGCGCGTGCGCCGCAGGTTTTAGGATTTTATATTTAAGTAAGCCCTATTTGCCAGCCTTGATTTGAGCTACTAAACCTTCTAAATCACTTACAGTGGGTGCGCCAGAGAAAAATACACCATTGATCACAAAGGAAGGAGTACCGCGCACTCCCAAGGATTTGCCTAGCTCAAAGTCCTTTTTAACAGCATCCTTTGCTTGGGGACTTTGGCGATCGCGATTAAAGCGATCGATATCAAGATTCAAAGCTTTAGCCTGTTCGAGATAAAAACTCTCGCTGAGATCTGTCTGTCTTTCAAATAAAGCATTGTGGTATTCCCAAAACTTGCCTTGTTGGAAAGCTGCCCATGCCGCCAAAGCAGCAGGCTCTGCCTGTTGGTGAATCTCCGAAAGGGGAAAATGCTTGTAAACTAGGGTCACATCATTCTGGTTCTTTGCCATAAACTCCTTCACTACAGCATGAGCCTTAGCGCAGTAAGGGCATTCAAAATCCGAGAATTCCGCCATGACAATTTTCTGTGCCGCTGAACCCGTCACGGGCGAATTACGTAACAACAAGCGGGGCTCTTGGCGAATTTGGGATAGTACCTTATCTCGCAACTGCTGTTCTTGTTGAGCCTGCGCTCTTTGATAAGACTGTACCGAGTCTAAAATCACCTGTGGATTTTTGCGAATAATCTCTAAAACTTTCGTTTCAAATTGAGAATCAGACAATTGAGCATTAGCAGACTGCCCCGAAGAAGCACAACTAGTAACGATCAGTAAAAGTGCGACTAAGGCTGACAATAAATAGGGTTGGAGGCGCATTGCAGAAAACATCCCAAGTAATCACAAAAAGAAAGTTTAATTCTCCCGTTCAAGTCTACACGATCGCCGCTTAATCTCTATCTACTCAGCCGCCACTTACCGCTTTAGCTAATTACTAAAAAATAGCGGAGCAAAGTCCCATTTTTTTGATTTTAGCTTTCTAATACTCAAAAATACACGAATCAAATACACGAATCAAAATATACGAATCAAAATATACGAATCAAAATATACGAATACGAAATCACCAAAAAATTTTTTTTGCACCCCCTTGACTGGGAAGGGATTAATTAAACCTTAATGGGGGATATGCAAATATATTAATTTGTGTTAAGCATAATTAAGTATCTCAATCAGTCAACTACAATACCATATTTACTTAAAATCCTTAAAACTTTTTGATAGTATAGATATATAGATTAATATTTATAAAAATGATTGCTAATACTCATATTCATGACAGCGCCAAGACTTTAGTTATTGCAGGTAGCTATTCTGAATATCTAAACTGGCGTAAAAATAATCCGTCAATTAGGGAGTGTAAATACATTGAGCGTATTGAGGATATTCGTGGGGTAAATGGATTCCTCGCCAATATCATCCTCTATGGAGATTATAAAAATAACCCTGTGTATAACACTCTGGGAATGCAAGAACTCTTGGCTGAAAGGTTATCACCATTTCGAGCCTATATCCATTAATTGAAAATCCAAGCCCAAGAAGAGAAGGTTGGCGCTTTGAGCCAACCTTCTCTTCTTGGGCTTGGATTTTGACATCTTGCAAGGAACACAGCTATTTATTGTCGCTGTAAATATATCGCAAATTAAGATGTTCAGCCATTCTTGCGAAGATTTTATCTTCAGTAAATGGTCTGGCGACAAATCCATCAAAACCGTAAAGGTATAAATCTTCTTCTCTAAGGTCAACTAGACTGGCAGTCAAAGCGATGATTTTGACCTTCTGGGATTCTAAAGTATTACTTATAGACTCGATCTCCCTTATTTCTGAAGCCGCTTCCCGTCCATTGAGGGACGGCATTCTCGTGTCCATCCAAATTAAATGGGGAGACCAAGATTTCCAAACATCGATCGCCTCATTTCCCGTACTAACTTCGCGGACATCAAAGCCGAGTGGCGATAAAATTCGCGTTAGTAATTGACGATTAAGGCGAATATCTTCAGCGATCAAGATGCGGTAGATCTGATCTCCCTCAATACCAATAACTCGATGGGGTGTTTTTATAGATGGCTCTTCAAAGAGGGCTAAAGACTTAATCGGAATGTGAAAGCTAAAGGTTGAGCCTACACCGACTTCACTCGTGACCGACATCTGCCCACCCATGAGTTGTACGTAGTTGTAACTAATCGATAAACCCAATCCACTGCCTTCTTGCGATCGCCTACCTGAATCAGTCTGAACGAAGGGCTGAAATAGAATGGTTAATTCTGATTTGGAAATTCCTGCGCCCGTATCTTCTACTTCAAAACAAAGGAGACGGGGTAGACTCTCATCATGACTAGCCGTGGTTTGGGATGGTACATTGTCGAGCATAGATTTCACATATACGCGCAATGAGATATGCCCTGTTTCCGTAAATTTAATCGCATTGCCAATTAAATTGATTAAAACTTGGCGCAGCTTGCTTTCATCGGTATGAATATATGGAGGAACATCCATTTGAATATTCACATCAAAGGCTAATCCTTTCTCCTGCGCTTTCAGCGATAACATTTCTCTTGCGGTATCGATAATATGGTATAAATAACATTCTTTTTCTCGCAAGAGTACGCCACCAGCTTCAAGCTTTGACATTTCCAAAATGTCATTAATCATCATTAATAGATGATTACCACTGTTACAGATGGTTTGGAGGTCAGTTTGGTGCTGCTCGTTTAACTCTTGGTCGTAAAGCATGAGCTGGGCAAAGCCTAGAATGGCATTGAGTGGTGTGCGGAGTTCGTGACTCATATTTGCTAAAAAAGCTGCCTTAGAGAGACTCGCCGCTTCTGCGGCTTCTTTTGCCTGTTTTAGGTCTAGTGTTCGCTCCTCCACCCGTTGTTCCAGTAGATTTGCCTGTTCTCTCAATTTCGCTTCTGACTCTCGCAAAGCAATTTCTGTCTGTTTGAGAAGCGTAATATCATAAAAAGTGTTGAGCAAGACCTGTTCGCCTTTTAGCCATAGTAAGTGAAGTGAAGCTAATACCCATAGAGGTTCCTGATTAGATCTGCACAAACGAATTTCATAATCACGGACTCGCTGGCTCTGCAAAAATTGCTGTTGTAAATCTGCCCATTCGGCAGGTAGGTAGTAAAGATCTTTTATTGACTTCTTAAGTAGACTGGTTATTTCTCTTTGGAGCATTTCCCCAGCGCTGGTATTAGCATAGACGATCGCGCCATCGCTGAGGCGACTGACTAACATTGCCATGCTGGTAGATTCGGCGATCGCTCGAAACTGCTCTTCACTCTGGCGCATAGTCTCAACGGCACGATTATATTGCTCGTACTCGATCGCGTCGCCATGTTCGGTAGCAGTCGCTAGCATGATTTCTAGATCGCTCTTATCCCGATAGACAATTTCTAAAATTGATTGCAGCGTGGCTTGCGCCATTTTTCTTTCAATAATTTCACTTTTTAACCTTTTATTTACATCTAGAAGCTCTGATTCCACAAGATCGCCATGTTCAATAGCTGTTAATAGAGAATTCTCGAGATCGCTATTTTCTATCTGAAGTCGATTGACTGATTTGCGTAATTCTTTAACTTCTTGCTGGAGGCTTTGCCAGTCTTGCATGGGTATTTCTTCAGAAACTTCAGGGTTGTTCATGTCGGAAATGTTGTTAAAGCAACGCAAACTAAAAAAGGCATCTAGAAAAGACATCAAAAGGCATCTAAAAAATGCATCTAAAACGCGATCGCAAAAGTTTTAGACTCGTTCGTTAACGCGATCGTTAACTTAAGATCGTTAACCTAAATTTATGATCTAAATTTATGATCTAAATTTATGATCTAAATTTATGATCTAAATTTATTATGTGCTTTTAAAGCTTAATATAGGTTGGATTTTGCCACTTTTTTTGAACCCTAGTGTAACTCGCCAAGAAGGCATTCCGAGCCATAGATTTGTACTAAATGTCTCCAAGCCTAATTCTTCACTGGAAGGAATTAGCGTAGCTAGGCATGATTAATTGCAAACCAAAAGCCGTAAAGTTGCGCCCCGTAGGGGCGCAACTTTACGGCTTTTGGTAATTTATTTTACGCAAGCACTTATTAATTAGTTCAGCGAGCGTACCGCCCGATGCGGTCAGTACGCTCTTCTAGACTTTTAATATTATGGAGCTGGTAAAAATAACTTTGACGGACGTTGATAGATATGGTAATGTGCGCTACGCTATTAATCCAAATTGCCTAAGTAATTAGTTATTTGATTTCAATGAGTTATCACTCCCAGACATACGCGATCGCTAGTCGCCAAGAAGATTTAGAGAGGCACCTACTTGAGTTGTCGGTCGTTGACCGCGAACAATTGGCTGTCGCCAAACGTTGGCAAGAACGCCAAGAAGGTCCTCTATTGATGATTTTGTTACAGCTTAGCTTTATTGATTTGCATCAATTTAGCGGCTTGCTTGATTGGTCGGGACAGGGCAGCTAGGCAAAGTCGCCTATCCACCACTTACAGGAGGGATAAGTGCAACCTCATCCCCATGGTTGAGGATTGTATGAGGTTCAGCAAAATTTAGATTGATCGCATAACGAGTTAGCGATCGCCATTGCTCTAGATTTCGATGTTGACTGACTAAGCGATCGAATACTTCCGACACCGATGTCCCAGACTTAAGATGCATTTGCATTTCATCAGTAGCAAATACTTCTTGAAAAATGGCAAAGAGCTTAACCGTAACCTGAATATCTTCAGAAATATCTTCAGAGTCTCGTTCGCAGATCATATTTTTGCTTTTATTTCAGTCTTTGATTCCAGATCGTTAGCATTAAGGGGATTACAGTACTTTGTGCTGCAATCAGCATATTTTTAGTTATAACTGTCGCTGTACTAGGACATAAACCCCAAGAATTGACTGGCGGCGCGAAACGCCGCCAGTCAATTCTTGGGGTTTGATTTGTCCTAAGTCAAGTGACTGTAGCTATAATACCAATTCACGAAAGTGTTGTCCCACCTTCGTGAATTGGTATTATTGAGAGTAAGAGGCATTTTCCGCATCTTCATAGGCGGCAATAATGTTATGGACGAGGGGATGGCGTACCACGTCATTCTTATCAAAAAAGTTAAAGGAGACACCTGAAACTCCTTTGAGGATATTCATGGCGACAATTAAACCCGACTTTTGATGACGCGGTAAGTCGATCTGTGTGATATCACCTGTTACAACCATGCGCGATTTGAAACCCAGTCGAGTGAGTACCATCTTCATTTGGGCGGCCGTGGTGTTTTGAGCCTCATCCACGATGATGAAGGAATTGCTAAGGGTGCGTCCGCGCATATAGGCAAGGGGCGCAACCTCAATAATTCCCCGCTCCATTAACTGCGGAACTCTCTCCGCGCCGATCATTTCATGCATGGCATCGTAGAGAGGACGCAGATAGGGATCGATTTTTTGCTGAAGATCTCCAGGGAGAAAGCCAAGGCTCTCGCCCGCCTCGACGGCAGGACGGGTAAGAATAATCCGCTCAAATTTGTTGCTCTGTAAGGCACTTACCGCAGCAACGGCCGCAAGATAGGTTTTCCCAGTACCCGCAGGACCAACACCAAAGATTAGATCATTGGTTTCCATCGCTTGTACGTATTGTTGTTGGCGATAGGTGCGTGGCTGCACGGAGTCACCGCGACGGTTGCGGGAGATGGTTGCCCGATCGCGCCATTCGCCCGAACGATCTTCGACGATCGCCTGACGCGCAGCACGAATATCTACGGCGGCGATCGTTTTTTCCTGCGACCACATGGGCTGAAGGGCGCTAATCAACTTTTCCACGAGTTCGATCTGCTCGGTCGTACCATCAATTAATAGGTCTTGTCCCCGTAATACGAGCCGTACGCCGATCTCTTCGGCAATCAATTTGAGATTTTCTTCGCGTGCCCCAGCTAGATAGATCGCACTACTAGGGTTAGGCAGGCTCAAAATATACGATTCGATACGGGGAGTACCCATTAAATTCATAATCCTCTGTAGGTTTTCTGGAATATTTTCGCGAACGTATTGGAAACGTTTGTGAAAATTATTTGACAAGATTCTCAGCACCGCTGATAACGCGGGCGGACAAAATTTTGTCGCCTAGTCTTAGTTTATCTAAAGTTTCCTTGCCATCGGTAACATAACCAAAAACGCTATAGTTTCCATCTAGTAAATTCAATCCTGCTGGGGTCAACTCAGATTCAAAGAGGTAGATAAAAAACTGTGAGGAACCAGCATTGGCATCGTCATTGGGGTGAGCCATCGCTACGGTGCCAAAAGCCGCAAAAGGAAGTACGGGTAAAGTTCCCGACAATCCTTGTTCCTCAAAGGTTTTGCCATAGGTGGGGATTTTTTGATCGGGAAGGCGGACTTCAATGGGCACAGTTCGGTACTTACCTGTAGCTGGATCGACATAACCATCGATAGAGCCATTGGGATCGCCTGTCTGTAAATAATAGTTTTCGTCCGCACGGGTAAAGGTTAGCCCATCGTAAAAACCTTGTTGTACGAGGTCGATAAATTGACCTGCATTAACTGGGGCATTGAAGCCATCGACGGTGATGATCGCATTCCCCTTGACAGTAGATAGCTCTACTTGGGCGCGTCCCTTAAGCTGGGGCAGGGAGGCATATTTGGCAGGTACTTCAAAGGGGAATGCTTGGATCAAGTCTGCTTCGGCTAGACCTACATAGTCCAAAGCTTTTTCGGCTAAAGCCTTAATATTGTTGCGATCCTTGACAAGAATTGCTTCCTGTAGGGGGACGAGAGAATTGCTTAAGCTGGTCAAATGTTCCGTTAGCAATCCTTGGCGATCGGTACTAACTCCAGCAATTATCTGGGCTTGATTTTGAACTAGGGTACGCGAGATCGTCTCAATATCTTTTTTAAGGCTGTTCCATCGCTTTAGATTTGTTTGGCGAGGCATTTGTTCTAAGGTTTTCTGCACATCTCGCAATACTTCGCTGTCTATGGGTAAAGCATTTCTCAAGATGATGCGTGGATCCTTGATCGCGCTTTTGGTGGGCAACGCGGCGAAACTTGGGGCGATCGCTGCTCCCATTGTTAGGGATATTACCAAGACACAAGCGATCGCCAATTTTATGCCATGAGCCCACCAAGATCGATGTAAAACGAGTTTTTCCCGTTTGTTTTCCTGTTTATTGGTTCGATCCATACGATCCAAACTAAGATTTAAATTAAGATTTAACATTGCACCCAAAACTAAATTAGCCACTTAAAAAATGCTATTGCATTTGGTTGCACAGTTAGGCAAACTTATTTTGATTTCATGCTGTCCTATCTTTAAAAATTCACTATGGCGGACGCAAGCATCGACAAGACCACCGAGCATGAGACCACCGAGCGTGAGACCGATAGTGAGTTTGATGAAACTGACCTATCCGCCTTGCAAAAGGATCGTTTGTTTAGATCGATCATGGCAAATGTGGCGGACTTAATTGCGGTGATCGATGCTCAGGGCTATCGCATTTACAATAGTCCTTCCTACTATCGAGTGCTCGGCTATACATCGGCAGAGCTAAAGGGCACATGGGCATATGACAAAATCCATCCCGATGACCAAGCTCAGGTACTGGAAGCTGCTGCTGAGACGTTAAAAACAGGAATAGGTAAAAAATTAGAATACCGAATGCAGCACAAGGATGGTACTTGGCGGATCTTAGAGTCATCGGGCAGTGTGATGCGGGACGATCGCGGGGATGTGAAAAATATTGTGATTGTGGCTCATGACATTAGCGATCGCAAAAAGGAACAGTGGGAACGCCGTCGCGCCGAGAGAGCCTTGGAGCAGTCCCGTCAAAGTTATAAGGATTTGGTAAGGCGAGAGGAAATGTTAAATCGCCGCCTCGCGAGCCAGATCCGCAACTCCCTCGATCTCAAGACGATCATTGCTACGGCGGTGAATGAAGTTCAGGATCTGCTGCTCATCGATCTATGTAATTTCTTTTGGTATGTGCCAAATACTGACCCCCCAGAGTTTCAACTAGTGCATTATGCCGTTAGTCATAGCTCCCTCGCTAACTCCGTCAGCTATCCTCTATCCCGTTTGACTAGGGTCGGTCAGCGCTTAATCAATCAAGAGATCGTGCAAATTCAATCGGTTTATACTAGCTCGGAGTTAGATAATGTCAGTCGGACGATCCTCTCGGAGAGCGGGTTTACTTCGCAATTACTCG
Source organism: Pseudanabaena sp. 'Roaring Creek' (assembly GCF_001402795.1). Lineage (GTDB taxonomy): Bacteria > Cyanobacteriota > Cyanobacteriia > Pseudanabaenales > Pseudanabaenaceae > Pseudanabaena. The sequence continues at coordinate 1,165 of NZ_LIRE01000696.1, read as the reverse complement.
TACCCGTCAAGACCCGATCGCAAAAATTGGGGGTAATCGTGGCGGCGCATTGCCAAGGCAGTCGTCCTTGGAGTGCTGATGAGGTGGAGCTATTGCAAGCTGTCGCCAATCAACTGGCGATCGCGATCGATCAAGCCGAATTATTTGATTCCGCGCAAGCCAATGCCAACAATGCGCAAGCGCAAGCATTATTGATCGAACAGGCACTTGCAGATTTACAAAAAACCCAAAGCCAACTCATTCAGACGGAAAAAATGTCAAGTTTGGGGCAACTGGTGGCAGGGGTCGCCCATGAAATTAATAATCCCGTTAACTTTATCTATGGCAATCTCAACCATACCAATCGTTTTGTGCGCCATCTCCTAGAGGCGATCGCCCTATATCAAAAAAATTATCCCGAACCCGTCCCTGAGGTTGCCGCATTCCTTGATGAGATTGATTTAGAGTTTTTACAACAGGATCTACCGAAGATGCTGACATCCATGAAAATTGGAGCCGATCGCATTCGTCAAATCGTCCTGTCTTTACGCAATTTTTCGCGCACCGATCAGGAAGGACGCAAACCTTTCAATGTCCATGAGGGCTTAGATAGTACCCTCCTCATTTTGCAAAACCGCTTCAAGTCCTATGGCGATCGCCCCGCCATTAATTTAACTAAGCGCTATGGCGATATCCCGATGGTTGATGCCTACGCAGGGCAGCTCAATCAAGTATTTATGAATATTTTAAGCAATGCCCTTGATGCGATCGATGAGGCTCATGCTGACAACAATATTACTAGTGAAATCTCAATTATTACCGAGTCATCCCCGCCCACAGAGCCAAATCAGCAGCCTATGGTAGCGATTCGGATTATAGATAATGGCAATGGGATTCCTGAAGATATTCGAAAAAAACTCTTCGATCCCTTTTTTACGACTAAGCCCGTTGGTAAGGGAACAGGATTGGGGCTATCAATTAGCTATCAAATTGTGGTAGAGAAACATCAAGGCAGATTGGAATGCTTCTCTAAAGTTGGGGAAGGAACCGAATTTCGGATTGAAATTCCCTTGTAAGAGACTCATACCAAATCACAAAATGGCTACGCCATTTTGTGATTTTAAAACCCTTACTGGGTTTGGTTTTCAATTTCCAAAAGTGTAGCCACACTTTTGGAAATTGGTAT
>NZ_LIRE01000654.1 GCF_001402795.1 Pseudanabaena sp. 'Roaring Creek' | reverse complement strand
TAAGTAGCTGGGCATAATTAAAACCCCGAATCAAAAGCTGTAGCGCAAGCGCAGCCTGCGCTACAGCTTTTTGGGTTTTAAATTTAATTGTAACCAGCTACTTATTTAACTTGAGTAAACTTTAACTTGAGTAAACCCATTGTTGTTTTTTTGCGATCGTCCCGTCAAGCTAAAAACAACTCTATTGCAGCCACCCATTGACCATAGCTAAATGTAAAGCTTGAAAACGAGTTCTTGCCTTGAGTTTGGCTAAAATATTATTAACATGAAATTTTACGGTACTTTCGCTGATGATCAGTTGTTGGGCGATATCGCGATCGCGTAGTCCTTGGGTTAATAATTGCATCATTTCCAATTCCCGCTCGGATAGGGGATTAGGTTCTTTGACAAAGGGAATCGTAATCGCAATTTGTAATTCGGTGCTATGAATATCGATCGTGCCTCCCAGACTGGAAATGATGACAAACAATTCGTGAAATAGCGATCTCAGCCATGTTTGTAGATGATTATGGGGATGATTATGCGGGGAATTATGGGGATGATTATGAATTGCATTCTGTGTGGTGGGGGTCGCTACGATCGCTTCTAAAGATATGGCTGTATCGGCATAAATTAAGCGGCAATAGGCTCCGCCAATTTTATTCAGAATTTCCGCCGTGCGTAAAAATACATACTCAAGGGTGAGATCTAGCGATCGCTCAGTGCCCACCAGCGTTAATCGATGGGAATGCAAAATATCGGCTAGGCGATCGGATAGGGCTGTGCGCTCCTGCCAAGGATGCCGATCGAGGGCTTGCCAAGACTGCTTTTCTTGCTGATGTTTAAAGGCGCTGTCAATGGCGATCGCCGCAATTGTACAGAGCATCCGCAAAAACTCTAGAAATTCGGGTGGCATTTTGTGATGGCTAAAGGCTGCCAAAACGCCTACGACTCTACCCTTGATCTCTAAGGGATAACCTGCAAATCCCAGAATATTATTGGCGATCGCCCATTGGCGATCGCCTACCCAAGTTTCATCTGCCAAATTGTTACTGAGAAAGGAAACCCGATTTTGGGCAATTTTCCCCACCTTGTACGCGCCGATTGGTACTTTGGCAAATCTCCCATCGGTACGCGTATACATTCCCGAAGAGGCGACTAGCTTCAGGTAAGTTCGATCTGGCTCTAGTAGCCAAATCCTTGCAAAAGCACAGTCAAACCGCTCCACGATCCCATTGGTCACTCGCAGCGCGATTACCTCTGGCTCTAGGCATCCAGAAAAAGTTTCCGCAATTTCAGTACCTCGATGTAGGTCAAATAAGAGCTTAGTCGGATTGAGTACCTCAGCCATTAAAATCTAACCTAAAAAGATCTTGTCCCAATTCCGTCAATATTGCTATAGCTAAGGAATTTGCGTCATAAAACCCATGCCTAGAGTAGCGGCGCGAAGCGCCGCTACTCTAGGCATGGGTTTTGAGAGTGCTAACATCCCTAACATAATTGACTACTGCTTGCCGTTTCTCGACGCGATCGAAATTCTCCAATAACTATTGAGACGCAGATCCATCTTTAGCTATGTATATATAAATACTTCAGACAAAATTAGTAAGCGATCGCACAATGCTGTCGCCAAGTGTACTAGGACAAATCAAAACCCAAGAATTAATTGGCGGCGCTTCGCGCCGCCAATTAATTCTTGGGTTTTGATTTGTCCTAATTCAAGTGACTGTAGCTATATAAGCTAAGTGAGTTGCAACAGATAAAAATAGCGCTTAATAGAGGGGAATCTGTTGAAATTCACCTTTGTCTAAAAACTTTATTTTTATAGGTCTAAGTCCATAAGAAATCCTGAAAGCCTCTCCAAGTAAAAGTTTGAAGTAACAAGCCCCTAGGACTTTACCTAGTAAAAAGTTTCGGGGAGTTTTAGTATTATATTTTTTGTCCTATATTTAGTTATTTTTAGCTAACAACTTAAGTTGGTTATTTTTTAACTCATTCTTTAACTCTTATTATTCAAATCTTAACCTGTGTCACAGAATTACTACTTTGTACTCTAATACAATCAATTAGTCAAAGATGGCTTGCAGCCCAAATATATGAGAAGATATAATGGATATCCTAAGCGACTTACCACTTGCCAGTGGAATATTTCTTGTGTTGGCTCTCTTGTTAGCACTTGGTTTTGAGTTTGTAAATGGATTTCATGACACAGCAAACGCTGTAGCAACTGTAATTTATACAAACACGCTTAAGCCAAATTATGCCGTAGTTTGGTCTGGCATGTGGAATCTCATCGGGGTTCTGACTTCAAGTGGTGCAGTAGCATTTGGAATTATAGCCCTATTGCCAGTTGAATTGGTCGTAAATGCAGGATCTGGCGCAGGTTTTGCAATGGTATTTGCATTGTTGATCTCAGCTATTTTGTGGAATGTTGGTACTTGGTATTTAGGTTTGCCAGCTTCCAGTTCGCATACATTAATTGGTTCCATTCTTGGTGTTGGTTTAGCAAACTCTGTCGCTTCAGGAGCAGCATTTGGCGAAGGTGTAAACTGGGGCAAAGCTACTGAAGTTTTTGAATCTCTACTTATTTCTCCAATTATTGGGTTTGTCGCAACAGCGTTGCTATTTCTAGGAGCAAAAGCTTTAATTAAAAATGAGGCTTTGTATCGTTCTCCAGAAGGAAAAACTCCCCCACCATTGTGGATTCGTGGCTTGTTGATGCTGACCTGTACTGGCGTAAGTTTCGCTCACGGATCGAACGACGGTCAAAAGGGAATGGGGCTGATAATGCTCATTCTCATTGGTATCTTACCTGGGGTATATGCTTTAGATTTGACGGTAAGTCAAGCGGATTTTAGTAAGTTGTATGAATCCTCGAAGGCATCAGTCGCAATTCTTGATAAAAAAGCACCACAGAAATCAACCTTACAAGGCAAAGAAATAGACACTGAATTATCTTCATTTTTAAAGTCAGGGAATGCAGATGAAAAAACTTTTGCGGCTTTATCAATTAAAAATCATGCGATCGCCGATAAGTTGTCAGGCAAAACAAGTTTTCAAGATGTTTCTAAAGAGGAACGTAAATCCTTAAGAACTGATATTTATTTGGTTGACAAGGCTATAGATAAGCTAGAGAAAAAGGGGAAACTTACCGATACAGCAGAAAAAGATTTACTGGTAACCTACAAGAAACAGCTTGTAAAGTCTACAGAATTTATCCCTGATTATGTAAAATTTGCGGTAGCTATTGCTCTTGGTCTAGGAACTATGATTGGATGGAAGCGAATTGTAATTACCGTCGGCGAGAAGATTGGCAAAGATCATTTGACTTATGCTCAAGGTGCTTCGGCTGAACTAGTAGCTATGGTTACAATTGGAGCGGCAGATACTCTTGGATTGCCTGTAAGTACGACCCACGTTTTGTCTTCAGGAATTGCAGGCGCTATGACCGCTAATGGTTCTGGAATTCAGAAAGAAACTGTACGGAACCTAATTATTGCTTGGGTTTTGACCTTGCCAGTTTGTATTTTACTAGGTGCAATGACCTTTTCTGCTGGATTATTCGTAGTCTTTAATGTTTTAGGGCTTAAATAAACGATTTTCACCTAAATAGCAATTCCTAAAAGCAAAAGGATTGGCTTTGCAATGTTGGGAGCATCCAATTTCACTCAGTGACTAGTTGAGATGCTCCCTCTCTTCTTCTCATATTCCCCTTTGAATTTCTTCATATTCCTTGATATATGACTCCATTTCGAGTTCATAACTCAACAATGCATCAATTATTGTGGGAGAGTCGCTAAAATTCTCTTTTGCCTCTTGTAGATATTGACGAATCTCTGGTTCGGGATGTTGGGGGATAGTTTCAGAAGGATGCCAGCACAGGTTGTGATCTCGTAAAAATTGATCGATTATTGCTACCTCAGACGTATCATGATTTTCCAGACAATAAGCCAAGTACTCATCTTCGATCTCATTGGTAGTTAATGGTTCAATTCCTTGTTCCTCGCGTTCTAGAAGTTTATCTTCTACAAAATCCTCAAAATGATAATATGAACGATGATTACGATAGTTGAGAATCAATTTTTTGGCTTGGGGGTGAAAAACACTCTTAAGATTATCTATATTACTATTTCTATAAGAAGGATAATTTCTTGCGATCGCATTCCAGACACTCTCAAGAATCAATGCATTGTAACCATTTAAAATAGAAAGAATACGTTGGTCGATACGCTCTGATGATTCGTATTCGATGTTTATATCAGGGTAAAATAGATTTATTAAGTACTTTCGATCTCCACCATATAGTTCAACACCTCCTAAGTAGTCGTATTGTCCTGAAACTGGTAGAGCGAGAGGCATATAGGAGCGATTAGATTCATTCCGACTTAATGTGATACATCTGGGAGCACAGAAATTTAGACTTACTCCCGTAATCATACATCTTTTCCCAAAACATCCCATAATCCTAATCTGACTGCGTCTTAGTTTTTCAGCACTGACAAGAATACTTTGTGATTATAGACGATTTTAACGTGAGTTCGACGGAATAAACAAAGGCAAAAGAAAAGCTGAGACTAGATTTGAAGCAAAAATGTCTCAGCAATATGGACAATATCGTATCGCGCTTGGATATTATCAAACGACAGCGACATTGGCGGGTGGCGACAGTGCTCGACTCTGTCATTTTTATCGATCTCGAGGTGTCGCGACAAATAGCGATCGTTTCGCCCCGCCAATTGCCGTGTCATTTAATAACCTTCTAGATTGATTTTTTATAACGCTTATTTACCGCATCCCAATTTACAACATTCCACCAAGCATTGAGATAATCAGCACGTCGATTTTGATACTTCAAATAATAAGCATGTTCCCAAACATCGTTACCCATAATTGGATAATTTCCATCTAGTAATGGACTGTCTTGATTGGCAGTGCTAATTATCTTGAGGTTACCATCTTTTGTCCGAACCAACCACGACCAGCCACTCCCAAATCTTTTGAGACCAGCTTCGTTAAATTGCTTTTGAAAATCATTAAAACTGCCAAACTCGCGAACTATTGCTTTAGCAATCTCTCCCGTAGGTTCACCGCCTGCTTTTGGAGCCATGATCTCCCAGAACATACTGTGATTCAAATGACTGCCCCCGTGGTTTTTAACGATGCTGCGGATATCTTCAGGAACTTTACTGAGATCATGGAGCAAATCTTCCACAGTTGCATTTTGGAATTGTGGATATTTAGCTATCGCTGCATTTAGGGTGTTGATGCTTGCAAGATGATGTTTGTCGTGATGCAACCTCATTGTCTGTTCGTCAATAAAGGGTTCTAAAGCATTATAAGCATAGGGCAATGGAGGAAGTGCAAACTGTCCTTTTGAGTTTTGTTTGTCGATTTTAGAAGATTGGAGATTCTGGGCAGATACCTCACCAACCTCTAATCCTTGGTGAATTGCGCAAACAGCAATTGCCACAATTAACATACCAACTACGAAACGTAGCGCTAGAGAGAGTCGAAATGATTGGAGTTTCATCGTTGATTTTTACGTGAGGAATGACAGGTTTATTAATTGTTAGGTGGACGAGTGGTTAGACTTACTTTACATGCAGATCTATCGCTGCGCATAGTAAAAAGGCTATGACATTTTTATAGAAGAGTTTGGGCGGTTGCGAGCCAATGCTCCGCTCCAATTTTGGCAATTCAACCAATTTAAACTGAGCTTAATTGGTTGAATTACTGCACTCATTGGAAAACCGCAATACTTTAGTTTGTACTGTCTTGATTTCCAGAGCTACGATAAGGCTGGGCAATGTCAAAACGATCGAGGTTCATCACTTTGTCCCAGACCTTTACAAAGTCGCTCACAAATCTCGGCTGCGAGTCCTCACATCCATAAACTTCCGCGATCGCTCGTAACTGCGAGTTTGAGCCGAAAATGAGATCTACGCGAGTACCGATCCACTTGATTTCGCTCGTTTTGCGATCGCTTCCTACAAAAAGGTCTTGAGCGTCAGAGAGCGCCTTCCATGTCGTGCCCAGATCGAGTAGATTCACGAAGAAGTCATTGGTCAATGTCTCAGGACGCTTGGTGAAGACTCCGTATCGAGACTGACCAAAGTTAGTATTGAGGACGCGCATACCTCCGACTAGAACCGTCATTTCGGGGGCGCTGAGCGTTAGCAACTGCGCTTTATCTACTAGCAATTCCTCTGCAGATAGAGAATGATGACCGAGGTAGTTGCGGAAACCGTCCGCCTTGGGTTCGAGTACAGCGAAAGAATGTACATCCGTATATTCTTGAGACGCATCTGTCCGTCCAGGTTGAAAGGGAACCGTCACATTATGACCTGCTTTCTTCGCCGCTTGCTCGACCCCTGCACAACCTCCCAGAACGATCAGATCGGCAAGGGAAACCTGTTTACTTCCATGCGAGCTATTAAACTCCTGTTGAACCCTTTCTAGCGTTTGTATCACGGTAGCGAGTTGGTTGGGGTGGTTGACTTCCCAATCCTTTTGAGGCGCGAGACGAATGCGCGCTCCATTCGCTCCACCGCGCATGTCGGAACCACGGAAGGTGGATGCTGAAGCCCATGCAGTCGAAACTAATTGAGCAACAGATAGTCCCGTAGCTAGAATTTTGCCCTTGAGTTCTGTGATATCCTGCGCATCAATCAATTCATGGGTGACTGGGGGGACTGGATCTTGCCACAAGAAATCTTCAGTTGGGATTTCGGAACCTAGATAACGAGATTTGGGACCCATGTCGCGATGGGTCAATTTGAACCATGCACGCGCAAATGCCTCTGCGAATTGATCTGCATTCTCTAGGAAGCGGCGTGAAATCGGTTCGTAGATGGGATCCATTCTCATCGCCATGTCTGCGGTGGTCATGATCGGTGCATGGCGTTTAGATGGATCGTGGGCATCGGGAACCGTACCCGCACCAGCGCCATCTTTGGGAGCCCACTGATGTGCGCCAGCAGGGCTTTTCACTAATTCCCACTCATAGCCGAACAGATTTTCGAAGTAGTTGTTGTCCCATCTTACTGGGTTGGTAGTCCATGCGCCTTCGATACCGCTAGTGGTCGCATGTACGCCGACACCAGTACCGAAACTGTTCTTCCATCCGAGTCCTTGATCTTCAATGCTAGATCTTTCGGGTTCGGGTCCCACTAGTGTGGCATCTCCAGCACCATGACATTTGCCAAAGGTATGTCCACCAGCCGCGAGCGCAACCGTCTCCTCATCGTTCATCGCCATGCGACTGAAGGTCTCACGAATATCTCGACCTGATGCAACTGGGTCGGGAACGCTGTTAGGACCTTCTGGATTTACATAGATCAAACCCATTTGTACCGCGCCCAAAGGATTCTCCAGATCGCGATCGCCAGTGTAGCGTTTATCGCTCAACCATTCAGTCTCAGAACCCCAGTAAATGTCTTCTTCAGGCTCCCAAATGTCTACACGACCGCCCGCAAATCCGCAGGTTTTAAAGCCCATTGATTCCAAAGCGCAGTTGCCAGCGAGAATCATCAGGTCAGCCCAAGAGATTTTCTGTCCGTATTTCTTCTTAATCGGCCAAAGCAACATGCGGGCTTTATCAAGATTGGCGTTGTCGGGCCAACTATTGAGCGGCGCAAACCTCTGACTGCCCGTACCGCCACCACCACGACCATCACCGATGCGGTAGGTGCCAGCGCTGTGCCAAGCCATCCTGATGAAGAGTGGTCCATAGTGACCATAGTCAGCTGGCCACCAGTCTTGGGAAGAAGTCATCAACTCAAATAGGTCTGCCTTCAGAGCCGCATAGTCGAGACTCTTAAATGCCTCTGCATAGTTAAATGCCTCACCCATGGGATTAGACTGAGGGGAATGCTGATGCAGAATCTTTAAGTTCAACTGATTTGGCCACCAGTCTCGGTTAGTTGTGCCGTGACCAGCGGTGAATTTTTGAACTCCGCCCATGAAAGGACATTTGCTTTCGCTACTCATAATTTCTCCTGTTATATGTTCTTGTTGCGAACTGGTTTTACTTTCTTTTCTGCGCCACTTTTTTCTATCGAATGGAAGTCACAAGCAGTTTTAATATGCTTGACAACTTACTTCTGCTCTGTCCTTATGGATGTTTCGTTGTAGAAGTTATACGTTGCAATGTAAGGCACACGAAGTACCTTCCCACTGTTTGCTTCATTACAACCATCTTTAGGAGCCTTGCCACCCGAAGTGTCAAGGCGTTGGATGTGGGCTACCTTACTGAAAACACCATTGCCTTCAACTTCCTTTGCATTAAGCAACAGCCATGGAATTGCATCAGCTTCTTGGGCATCAGCTTTCGCTTTAACTGCTCCTAAGACCTTGCTACCATCATTAGATTCCCAAACAGGACCTGCGTAGTGTTTACCAACATTCTGATTCTGTAGGTCGAACAATTCAGCTTCAGGAGCCTTGAAGTTCCACTCAAACTTAGTCTTGTTATCCTTCTTCGCTTGGCATTGATAAATCTGAACTCCCTTTCCAATTAAGGTTAAGGCTAATTTTTCTTGAGCGGGAGGAAGAAGATGATCGGGTACACCAGCAACAACCGTTTGCTTAACGGGGCTAGGGATCTCTTGAGCTTCAACCAACTGGATCGGGACTGTCTTCTCTATACTGACTGCTGGCAAAGCAAAAGACTGCGCAGATGCCAAAAAAGAGATGAGAATGCCAGCGCTTGTGGTTATTACTTTCATGATTTTCCTTGGTGGATAAATTGAGAAAACCTCAAAAATGTGAGGAGTCAGTCGAACTAAAATCGTTGTTTTATTTTCTACCTAGAAGTGTCTCGTGAATCGGTTAATCAAGTAGGTCAATGGATATCAATTTGTGAATACCTTAACTATTATCTAAGAATAATTCTTATTTAAGGATTAGTCAATAGTCATAATTACTTAATCATCGTACAAAATGGTAATTAAGTAATTATGGCTATCTATAGCTGGATGAGCGTCTAGCTGACTCATCAATAGCGGTCTTCTGGTAGACGACAGAATATTTAACGCCAGAGTTGATCATTATCGCTCCGCCAATTGTTGTGTCATTTAATAGACCTGTTGGGAGACAAAATCAATAATTTAGAGTGGATTTTGCTCTTTTCCTCTGTTGTTAAGAAACATCCAAATAGAAGTTCCATAAGCCATCGGCAATGGTTGATTAAAGCGTGATTGAAGTATTTTCGTCTTTTTTATCGTGATGAAATGGGCATTTCAGCAACTATCCCCGATTAGCTGACCAGTACCACTTATTAAGGCTTACCTTGAATATAAAACTCCAAATATAGAAGGTTGGCACGCTGCGCCAACCTTCTATATTTGGAGTTAAGTAAACTTAAAACCTAGAAGAGCGTACTGCCCGCTAAGCGGGCGGTACGCTCTTCTAGGTTTT